>JANMIH010000588.1:0-3459 GCA_031375685.1 Polaromonas sp.
CATCGAGCTCTTTGTCCTCGCTCACAACGAGAATCCTAAGCCCTTCGTCTGGACCGCAAGTGCTCGCGACATTCTGGAGAAAGTCATTCGCGCCAAGGTCAGACTAAAAACAGTTCAAACAGAGTGAAACACTACACTAGACATTGCGCTCACGACAATCGTTCTTAAAGTGATTTTTCACGGCATTTATCACCGCATCTGCACAGACCCATTGACATTGACCAGTACCGTACTTTTACCCGCTTCTACAGACACGGCCGACTCGGTATCGGCTGACTTGGCCATCATGGCCACGGCACGGGGACGGGGCTGAAAATTTTGGTCGTTGGCGTTGATGCTGACTTCTCGCAGGGTGTAGCCGGTAAAGCCAAAGCTTTTAGAGACCTCAAGCGCTTTGGCTTTGAAGCGGTCAATGGCAATGGTTTGGGCCTCTGCCTCGACTTTGGTACGCTGCTCTCGACTCAAGGCAAAGCTGACATTGCCCATGGTCAGGCTTTGAATTTTGCCAGCGGTGGTGGTGATACGGGTGAAGTCGCGGCCGTCGAGCACCAGCTCGGTGCTACCCTGCCACCCATTGATTTTGCCGTTTTTGTCATAGCGCGGGTACAGGCTGAAGTTGCCAGTGCGTAAGTCAAGCTGACCGGGCAATACCGCGGGCCTGGCAATGGCCAGTGCGGCGTCCAGCGCCTGTTTGAGCTGGGTTTGGACCGCGTTTGCGTCCTGGCCACTGGCCGTCGTGTTCATGGAAATTGACAGCAGGTCTTGCTGCACCTCCACGCTGCCGCTGGCAGACAGTTGCGCCACGTTTTGCGGATTCGGCACCATGGTTTGCGCAAAAAGGCTTGTAGCGCATGTGATCAGGGCGCAAGCAGCTATTGATTTGGTAGTAAAAATGAGCATGGCTTTCTTTCAAGATGTAACGATGGCGGCATTTGAATGCCGGTGGGCCGATGGCGCATTATTGCGGCGGTTTGACAGCCGTCTCCTGGCTGTACTCAAATGGCGAAGTCGTCTGACATAAAACGCGGTGTACGCAAACTTATCAGACCAAACTCTGGCAAGTGTTGTAACAGTGTGTCAATTTGACTCAAAAAAGCCGCAAAAGACCCTTTTCAGCCCTCAAAATGCCTCTGTTACAAATTACGAAATGGAACATGACACAAGCCACCACCACTCCCCGCGCAGACAAAATCTTGATTGTTGACGACGATGCACGTATCCGGGATCTGCTTCGGCGCTACCTTGCGCAAGAAGGTTTTGAGGTGATCCTGGCCGAGGACGGCAAGGCACTGAGCCGAATCATGCTGCGCGATGCGGTGGATCTGATCGTGCTGGACCTGATGATGCCAGGCGAAGACGGATTGTCGATTTGCCGCCGGCTGCGCGCCTCCAACGACCGTACCCCCATCATCATGCTGACCGCCAAGGGTGAGGATGTTGACCGTATCGTGGGCCTGGAGGTGGGTGCTGACGACTATTTGTCAAAGCCGTTTAACCCGCGTGAACTGCTGGCCCGAGTGCACGCTGTGCTGCGGCGCCGACCTGCGACTGAAGTGCCAGGCGCGCCATCGCAAGACCAGGAAGTCATCACCTTTGGACCGTTTTCGTTTGACCTGGGGCTACGCTCATTGCACAAAAGCGGTGAAGAGCTACCGCTGACGACGGGAGAGTTTGCGATGCTGAAAACGCTGGTGCGCCATCCACGCCAACCACTGTCGCGTGAAAAACTGGCGCAACTGGCGCGTGGCCGTGAGTTTGAGCCTTTTGACCGAAGCCTGGACGTGCAGGTGTCGCGCCTGCGCAAACTGATTGAGGTGGACGCCGCCGCACCGCGCTACATTCAAACCGTGTGGGGTGTGGGTTACGTGTTTGTGCCGGACGGGACTAACTAAGACCCAGCGACGGCTTTAAAGATTGCCATACTAGGGGTATATGGACATCACCAGCCCTGCGCCACTCGAAACCGCCCCTGCCCCGCTTGAAATGCGGCCACGCCGGGGCTTCAGCCTTTTCTGGCGGACTTTTTTCTTTTTGGCACTGCTGCTGTTTGGCTCCATTGTCGCGTGGCTACAAACTTACCGCTCGCTGGAGTCTGAGCCGCGTGCCGTTCAAAGCGCGCAGCAACTGGCATCTTTGGTCAATCTAAGTCGTGTGGCGCTGCGTTACTCAGATGCGATTGCCCGTGTATCACTGATCAAAACGCTGGCCGACGAAGAGCGGGTACGCATCACGCTGCGTGAGCCCAAAGACAAGTTTGAACTTCTTGAAAGTGACAAGCTGAGCCAACGCACCAGTGAAGAGCTGAAACTGCGCCTCGGCGCAGGAACGCTGGTGGCCAGTGAAGTCAATGGCCAAAAAGGCTTGTGGGTCGGCTTTTCGGTTGATAAAGACGATTACTGGTTGCAAACCGATGAATCACGCATTGGGCCGTCGCGCGGCAGCACTTGGCTGATCTGGCTGATAACAGCCGCAGCGTTGTCGTTGCTGGGAGCAGCCTTCATTGCACGGCTTATCAACAGCCCGCTCAAGCAACTGTCGTTTGCGGCCAGCCGCATGCGGGACGGCGACTTTGATGCCAGCTTGCTGGACGAAAGCGCAGCCACCAGCGAAGTACGTGAGGTCAATATTGGCTTTAACCGCATGGCAGAGCAGTTGTCAAAAATCGAGCAAGACCGGGTCATCATGCTCGCTGGTATCTCGCACGACCTGCGTACACCGCTGGCGCGGCTTCGGCTGGAGACCGAAATGAGCGTGGCCGATGAAGATGCCCGTGCTCACATGGCCGCCGACATCACGCAGCTGGACGCCATCATTGACAAATTTCTGGACTACGCCAGACCCGACCCGGCACAGCTGGAAAGCGTCTCACTGAACGCCGTGTTTGAAGCCGCTATATACGCGGTGGGGGACGCTGATGACGTGCGCATCACTGTCACCATGCCTGAAAACCTGAATGTGCTGGCTGATGAAGTAGAGTTGCTGCGCGTGATCTCCAACCTGCTTGAAAACGCACGTCGTTACGGCAAAACGCCCGAAACCGGCATTGCACTGATCGACATCGCCGCCAAAGCCCGCGACCAGTGGATATTGATCAAGGTGCGAGACCACGGTACAGGCGTGGCACCTGAAACATTGTCAAAACTGACACGCCCTTTCTTCCGGGGTGATGCGGCCCGCACAGCAGCCACAGGTGCCGGCCTGGGCCTGGCGATTGTTGAAAAAACCATTCAGCGCATGGGGGGGGTGTTTGGCCTGGCCAATACCGCGTCGGGCGGGTTGGCCGCGCATATCAAGTTGCGGCGCAGTCTTTAACCAATAGCCAGCAAGTCAGCTTTGCATCACCCTGCGAGATGCAAAGCTGAGCGAATCCACCAGCGCCACCATCAGCAGCATCGCCAGCAAAATGCTGCTGGTTTCTTGCATTTGAAAAAGCCCCATGTGAAAAGCCAGCATTTGGCC
>JANMIH010000015.1:0-6359 GCA_031375685.1 Polaromonas sp.
GGATCAGGGTGTGGTCCAGGTCAAACAGGGCAATTTTCTTTTTCATTCACTATCCAACATGGCTTTGATGAGAGGCACGGTGATCGCCCGCTGGGTTTGCAGGGCATAGCCGTCGAGTTGATCCAGCAGTTGGACCAGGCTGCTCAGGTCGCGTGAAAAGCGGTTGAGTACAAAGCTGATGACCTCGTCGCTTAAAAAAATACCTCGGGCATCCGCTTGCGCGCGCAACACGCCGCGTCTCTCAGGCTCACTCAAGGCGTGCAACTCGTACACATGACCCCACCCCAGTCGGCTGCGCAAATCATTGCGCAGTTGCAAATCGGCGGGTGGCAAGCTGCCTGCCGCCAACACCCCACGGGGCTGGCCATCCGCACTGCTGACGGCGTTGACAAACCAGTTAAACGCCGCCTGCTGCTGCACGGCGGTGTACAGATGGCAGTCGTCAAGAATGACGGCAACCCACGCTTCGTTGAATTCAGGCGGCTCCATGATCGACGCATCCAGCCAGCCAATGCGCGCCCCCTGCTGTTGCAAGGTGCCGACCGCTGCCTGGAGCAAATGCGTTTTGCCGCTGCCTGGCTCGCCCCACAAATAAGTTGGTACGGGAGAGCGCAATGGGCTGCCCGCCCAAAGCTGCAAGTACGACAACGCTGCATTGTTGGGCCCGGCAAAAAAGTTGCTGAAAGCCGGTGCTGTCGCCAAGCCAATATCTAGCGCAATTTGCTTCATGCGAGAGAGCTTACTGTCCTTTGTACAGTCTGCTGGTCATGTAGCGCGCTCTGACACGGCGAATGCCTACAAGCAGCACGGCACTGGCAGGCAAAGCAATCAGCACACCGACAAAACCAAACAGCTGTCCAAACGCCAGCAAGGCAAAAATAACCGCCAGCGGGTGCAGGCCAATGCGCTCACCCACCAATCGCGGCGTGAGGTACAGGCTCTCAACCACCTGGCCAATACCGTAAACCACTGCCACCATCACAATGGCTTTGATCGACGCAAACTGCAGCAACCCCGCCAATACAGCCAGTATCAAACCAATGCCAAACCCAAGGTAAGGAATAAACATCGCCAGCCCGGTGAAAATGCCAATGGGCAAAGCCAGATCAAGCCCAAACAGTGCCAGACCAATCGCATAAAAAGCGGCCATCACCAGCATCACCAAAAACTGCCCACGCAGGTACTGGCCCAGCAAAGAATCAGCCTCGTCGGTAAAGCTGTCAAACGCGCTGCGCATGGGCGGCGGCACCAGCTCCAAGACGCGCGCCACAAATTTGTCCCAGTCCATCAGCAGGTAAAACAGCGCCACGGGTATCAGCACCGCATTGCCAAGAATGGCCAGCGCCACACTACCGCCCAGCCGGATGGACGACAGCAGCGAGCCGAACATGTCTTCGTAATTGGCGTTCAGGTATTTGAGCGCCAGCGTCTTCAGGCTACCCACATCCAGCGACACCTTGATGCCAAACTGGGCCAGCCAAGGCGTTAAACCGTTGGTAATGCGGTCAGCGAGCAAAGGAATCTGCTCTCGTATCAGCGGGACTTCCTTGGCCACAATCGGGACGATCAGCAGGACTAAGCTCAACGCCACAACGATAAACAGCAGCTCCACCAAAACCACGGCCACCACACGCGGCAACCGCCCTTTGCCCATGCGGTCCAGCTTGTTAACCAGCGGCGTGAGCGCGTAGGCCAACACAGCGGCGACGACAAAAGGGGTGAGCACCGGACCCAGCAGCCACAGTGCCAGCACGATCAGCGCGGCAATCAGGCACCATGCCGAGGCGCGTTTTTGGGTCTGGGTAAATTGCATAAGGCCTTTAGAATGTGCAGGCTAATTCTATCGGGGTCAGGCTACACGACTCCTTACCGCACTCCCAAAACCCATGACGACCCCAAACACCCCCTCCCCCATCAGCTACAAAGACGCAGGCGTTGATATTGACGCGGGTGATGCGCTGATTGAGCGCATCAAGCCGCTGGCCAAAAAAACCATGCGCGAAGGCGTGCTGGCTGGTATTGGCGGCTTTGGCGCCATGTTTGAGGTGTCCAAAAAGTTCAAAGAACCGGTCCTGGTCAGCGGTACTGACGGCGTGGGCACCAAACTCAAACTGGCGTTTGAATGGCAAATGCACGACACGGTGGGCATTGACCTGGTGGCCATGAGCGTCAACGACGTGCTGGTGCAGGGCGCAGAACCGCTGTTCTTCCTCGACTACTTTGCCTGCGGCAAGCTGGACATTGACGTGGCTGCAGCGGTCATCAGTGGTATCGCCAAAGGCTGCGAGTTGAGCAACTGCGCCCTGATCGGTGGCGAGACCGCTGAAATGCCAGGCATGTACCCGGCAGGCGAATACGATTTGGCAGGGTTTTGCGTCGGTGCGGTTGAAAAGTCAAAAATTTTGAGCGGCAAAGACGTCAAGCCCGGCGACGTGGTGCTGGGCCTGGCCAGCAGCGGCGTGCATTCCAACGGCTTTAGCCTGGTGCGCAAGTGCCTAGAGCGCGCGGGCAGCAACGCACCCAACACACTGGACGGCAAACCTTTCAAGCAAGCCGTGATGGAGCCCACCCGGCTGTACGTGAAAAACGTGCTGGCGGCTTTGGCGGCTCACCCCATCAAAGCCCTGGCCCACATCACCGGCGGCGGCCTGCTGGAAAACATTCCCAGAGTATTGCCAGAAGGCACAGCGGCACATTTGGTCAAAGGTAGCTGGCCACAAACCGAGCTGTTTGCCTGGCTGCAGAAAACGGCGGGGATTGACGACTTGGAGATGAACCGGACGTTTAACAACGGCATCGGCATGGTGGTCGTGGTTGACGCTGAAAATGCTGACGCGACTGCCAAAACCTTGAGCGACGCGGGTGAGGCGGTGTACAACATAGGCGTGATTGCCGTCAAAGGTGACGGCGCAAGCGTGACGGTGGCCTGACTGGCCAGGACGGCCCTGCTGGCTTGAGCGATCCGGCTTTGGGGGTCGATGTTGCTGATTTGCTCTTAAAGTTCTAGCTGCCTGCGCCCGTATTGATTGACGGGCTGGACAATTCGGTCAATTTGTATCAAACTGTGCTTTTCCTTAAAGCAACAGGATCATCATGCCGGTCATCGCAGTCGTCAACCGCAAAGGAGGCAGTGGCAAAAGCACGCTGGCCGCGCACATGGCGGCGTGGTGTGCCTTGCAGGGCAGCTCGGTCATGCTGGGCGATGTGGATCGCCAGCAGTCAGCACGGGCCTGGTTAAAGCGCCGGCATGCGGCGCTACCTGCCATCGCGCCTTGGGCTGTTGACCAGAAAAACATGTTGCGCGTGCCCACAGGCATCACCCATGTGGTGCTGGACACCCCAGGCGGCATGCACGGCTTTGAGCTGGCGCGGGTGGTAATGTTTGCAGACGCCATCATCATGCCAGTTTGCAACTCCATGTTTGACCGCGAATCTGCCGCCGCCTGCCATGCCGAGCTGATGAGCCTGCCACGCGTGGCCAGTGGCCGCTGCAAACTGGTCATCATCGGCATGCGGATCGACGCCCGAACCAACGCCGCTCAAACCCTGCGCGCATGGTCTGAAGGCCTGGGCGTGCCGTACCTGGGTGCTTTGCGTGAAACGCAGTTGTATGTGCGCAGCCTGGAGCGCGGCATGACGATTTTTGACCTGCCCCCACAAACAGCGGCGACAGATTTGCAACAGTGGGAGCCGATATTGAACTGGCTCAAACCGCTGCTATACCCGCCGCAGGCTGCCAACGATGCGTCGCCCAGCCAGCCCATGGCGGCTGTCAGGCCAAATCCAGCCAAATCGGAGTTGGCCTCAGTTGCCAAAACTGCTGCGCCGCAAGTCGTACCCAACCGCTTGGGTTCATCCCTGCCCAATAGTTTGATGCCAGCGCAAGAGTCGATGATTCATGGCGCGCGTTTGTCGGTTCTGGGCTCGAGCCGATCCGGCACTTCGCCCGTGGTTTCCACCGGCAAACCGGCCTTGAGCCGCAACGTCAACTCGTCAGATGGTTTGCAGATTCCGCAGTTTTTAAAACGCGCGCCAAACTGAAATCGTCAATTGACTTCGCGACGCAGCAGTACCACCCGCTGCGCCACCAAGTCAATGTCTGTCGCATCACTTGCATGCGCCAGATACTGCTCCAGGTCAGGCACGGCACGTGCTGCCTGACCTTGGACGGCCCAGGCCAACCCCCGGTCACGGTACTCGGCCCAGGCGTCAGGGTGCAGCACGATCAGGCGATCTACCACAGCAATCAGACGTGGCCAGTCCTCTTGCGTGCGGTGAATTTCTTTCAGGTTGTGCAGCATGCGGCTGATGATGTCGCGCGGCGGCGCAGACTGCAGATACAAACCAATAGGTGTGTCATAGTCGCCATCGCCATCGCTACCCGCCAGGCGGCGCTGGCGAAACGGCTCCAGCCGTTCAGACAATTCCTCGCGGCTCAATGACTGACCCGTGAAAGGGTCAATCACCACCTGTCCTTTGGGCAGGTTGACCTTGACCATGAAATGCCCCGGAAAAGCCACGCCGCGAGCATTCAGACCCTGGCTGCTGGCCAGTTCCAGCCATAACACCGCCAGGCTGATCGGGATACCACGCCGGGTTTTCAACATCACATGGATGTAGCTGTTATCCGGGTCGTAGTAGTTGTTGAGGTTGCCGCCAAAACCCAGGTCACGAAAAAAGAACTGGTTCAAAAGCCGGAGCTTTTGCAGCGCCGACGCATCGGCTGGCAGTCGGCACTTCAGGCGGGCTTGAAGCTGGTCAACATCGCTCAAAATTTGCTGGACATCCAAGTCAGGGTATTCGTCCTGCGCCAGGCTGACGGCGGCTTCCAGCAGTGGAAAGTGCGCGTCGCTCTGGACCAGGCTGGTGAAATACTCAAGTGCTGTGGGCGTTTGCAGATTTAATGGCATGGCGCTACTTTCTCACAAATACAGCTTGAAGTCATCAGTTCTCACCCCGTTTTTACCCCGCCAGGATCAACGCCGCATCAATTTGCGCACCTTCAGTCCAGCGGCCCAAAGCGCTACAAAATACATAGCTGCTCCCGCAGATATAGCGGCAGCCAGCAGCCCAATACGCTGCAAATAGGCGGCCTTCAGACCAACCCAGCTGACAGCACCAGCCGACCACAGCAAAAATACCGCCAGCAGGCTGCTTGCCGCCACCACCTGCAAAATAAACACGCCCCAGCCCGGCGCAGGCTTGTAGCTACCGCGCTTGATCAGCCCCAGCAACAGCCACAACGCGTTGATCAGCGCGCCAATGCCAATGGCGAGTGCTAAGCCCGCGTGTTGAAAATACGGCACAAAAACCATGTTCAAAAGCTGCGTGATGACCAGCACCACAATCGCAATGCGTACCGGGGTTTTGATGTCCTGGCTGGCATAAAAGCCCGGCGCCAGCACCTTGATGGCCACCAGCCCCAGCAAGCCTGCGCCATAACCCATCAGCGCCGTGGTGGTCTGCGCCACGTCCCGGTCCGTAAAAGCGCCATAGTGGTACAGCGTTGCCACCAGCGGCTGGGCAAAGGTCAGCAGCGCCACAGCACTTGGCAAACCCAGCAGCACCACAATGCGCAAGCCCCAGTCCAGCATGTTCGAATACTTTTCAGCATCATTGGCGGCTTTGGCGGCGGCCAGTTGCGGCATCAACACCACGCCAATTGCCACGCCCAGCATGGCAGTCGGGAACTCCATCAGGCGGTCTGCATAGGTCAGCCAGCTCACGCTGCCAGGCGTGAGCTGGGAGGCAATTTGCGTGTTGATCAGCAGCGAAATCTGCGCCACACTGACACCCAGCAAAGCAGGCAGCATCAGTTTGGTGATGTTCTGGGTTGCCGGGTCGGCCCAGGCAGCTTTGGCCGCCGACCACTTAAAGCTGATCTTTGGCAGCATGCCCAGCTTGAGCAGCGCGGGCACCTGCACCGCCAGCTGCAGCGCACCGCCCAGCATCACGCCAGCGGCCACGGCGTAAATCGGCTCGATGCCTTGCGTTTTGAACCACGGCGCACCAAACCAGGCTGCCGCAATCATGGCCAGATTCAGCAGCACCGGCGTGGCTGCAGGCACTGCAAAACGCCGCCAGGTATTGAGCACGCCCGAGGACAGCGCCACCAGCGACATAAAGGCAATGTAAGGAAACATCCAGCGCGTCATGAACACGGCTGCCTCAAAACCACGCGGGTCCTGCTTGAGCCCGCTGGCCATGGCATAAACCAGAAACGGCGCAGCCGCCACGCCCAAAACGCATGTCAGCAGCAATGCCCAGCTCAGCAGCGTCGCCACCCGGTCAACCACCAGCTTGGTGTGTTCGTCGCCGTGTTGCGTCTTGTTGGCGGCCAGCACGGGCACAAAAGCCTG
>JANMIH010000026.1:0-11913 GCA_031375685.1 Polaromonas sp.
GCCAGCAGTTGTTTGGCTGTGAGCAGCCTGCGCGTTTGCATGTATTGCAAAGGCGACACACCCAACTGCGCTTCAAAAATACGCCGCAGATGACGGTCTGAAATTCCAAGTTTTAAAGCCAGCTTTTCAACGGAAGGAGCGCCGTCCGCCCATCCTTCTGGCTCATCCAACAATTTTGCTGCCTGGTGCGCCAAAACATAAGACGCATCCTGAATCGACCACACCACCGAATGCGGTGCCAGCTCAGGGCGGCAGCGCAGGCATGGCCTGAAGCCCGCGTTTTCAGCCTGCGCGGCATGGCCAAAAAAGCGGCAGTTCTCCCGCTTGGGCGCTTTGGCACTGCACACCGGTCGGCAGTAGATGCCCGTGGAGGTGACGCCGGTGAAAAAGCAGCCATCAAACCGGGCGTCGCGCGCCTTCAGGGCGGCGTAACAGGCGTCTGCGGATTGGCTGATTTGCGTGCTCTGATCTTTCGCTTTCATGGCGTTTATCTTACCTGCGCCATCGGTTTTGACTGGCCGTTTTCAGACACCTCATTCAGGTGTTACCCGGCAATGGGCAACTTACAATCGAAGCCCTTCTTAAGACACAGATTGCTGACCCCCATGCTACTTAACGCATCGATTTTCAAAGCCTACGACATCCGCGGTATCACGCCCACCACCATCAATGATGAGGTGGCTTTTGCACTGGGCAGGGCTTTTGGTGCGGCAGCACTGGCCGAGAATGAAAAAACGGTGGCGGTGGGTCGTGACGGTCGTTTGAGTGGGCCCACACTTGCAGCGGCCTTGATGCGCGGCCTGGCTGCCAGCGGTGTGGACGTGCTGGATGTGGGCATGGTGACCACGCCCATGCTGTATTTTGCGGCCAGCACGCTTTGTACGTCGGGCATTCAGGTCACTGGCAGCCACAACCCGAAGGACTACAACGGTTTCAAAATGGTGTTGGCGGGTCGGGCGATTTATGGCGATGAGATTCAGGGCCTGCGCCAAGTGATGGAAACTGAAAGCGCCGTGGTGGCAAGAACACCTGCAAACATCAAACAGGTTGATGTTTCAAACGCTTACCGTCAACGGATTGTTGAAGGCATCCAACTCGCCCGCCCGATGAAAATCGTGATTGATTCTGGCAACGGCATTGCGGGTGCATCCGCCCCGGCCATCTTCCGCGCGCTGGGTTGCGAGGTGATTGAACTCTTCAGTGAGGTCGATGGCAACTTCCCCAACCACCACCCTGACCCGAGCAAACCTGAAAACCTGCGTGACCTGATCAACGCCCTGAAAACGTCCGGCGCTGAACTGGGCCTGGCGTTTGACGGCGATGGCGACCGCCTGGGTATCGTCACCCAGGACGGCCAGAACATTTACCCCGATCGCCAGATGATGCTGTTTGCCCGCGATGTGCTGAGCCGCGTGCCAGGCGGCACGATTTTGTTTGACGTGAAATGCTCGCAGCGCCTGGCGCCTGAGATTGAAGCCGCGGGTGGCGTGCCACTGATGTACAAAACCGGGCATTCACTCATCAAAGCCAAAATGAAAGAAGTCAACTCGCCGCTGGGTGGCGAAATGAGTGGGCATATTTTCTTCAAAGAGCGCTGGTATGGTTTTGACGACGGCACCTATGCCGGTGCGCGCCTGCTGGAAATCGTGAGTCGCTCTGCGGATGCAAGTGCTGTGCTCAATGCATTGCCGACCAGTTTCAGCACGCCTGAGCTGAATGTGGTTTTCAAGGAAGGCGAACCGCACCGTGTTGTTGATGCTTTGATCAAGACAGTTAAATTTTCCGCACCAGCCGTGATCAATACGATTGACGGTGTTCGTGTCGATTGGCCAGACGGTTTCGGTTTGATTCGCGCGTCCAACACCACGCCGGTGCTGGTGCTGCGGTTTGAAGGGCACACCGAGGCGGCGCTGCATCGTATTGAGGCGGACATGCTGGCGCTGCTGCGTAGCGTGAAGCCGGATGCTAGCTTTGCGGCATCTGCGCATTAGAAATGGTGCCCCCACGCTTGTCGCTTCGCGTACTACGCTGCCCCCGAGGGGGCGCCGCGCCTGCGGCCCGGCAAAGCCGGTTCCGCGGCCCCTGCTTGAAAAGAGGGCGCGGGCAGGCTCGCAGCAATGCCTTGCTGTTGTAGTGACATGAAAATCCTCCTCGTCAAGCTTTCCTCTCTGGGCGATGTGGTTCACACGCTGCCTGTGGTGCAGGACATTTTGGCGGTGATGCCGGACGCGCAAGTCGACTGGGTGGTTGAAAAGAGTTTTGCACCACTGCTGACACAAGTCAAAGGCATCCACCGCATCATCCCCTGCGAGCTGCGGCGCTGGCGAAAGTCGTTTTGGACATCGCCAACGCGAGGCGAGTGGCGTGCTTTCAAAGCTGACTTGCAAGCGCAAAGCTACGACGCCGTGATTGACCTGCAAGGCCTCGCCAAGTCCGCCGTTGTTGCACGCCTGGCCAGGCTCACGCCACAAGGCAAGCGCTTCGCGATGGCGAACCAGACCGAGGGCTCGGGCTATGAAGCGCCCACCCGCTGGGTGGCGGATGTGGCGATTGCCCTTGAGCCGCATGTCCACGCCGTGCAGCGTGGCCAGTTTCTGGCGGCGCGTGCCTTGGGTTACGGGATGCCAAAAGAGGCTGATTTTGGCCTGTTTTATGCATCAGAAAGGTCTTTTGACCAATCAATACGTGCGCAAGCAGATCCTGAAAAGATAGCAAAAAAGATTGCATTCATTCATGGCTCATCACGTCACGACAAAACCTGGCCACTGCAAAATTGGGTAGCGCTGGGTCAGCGTTTGGCTGCCAGCAACTGTCAGGTCACACTGGTTCACGGCAAAGCCGCAGAGCTGGCCACCAGCCAGGCCATTGCCGCACAACTGCCAGGCAGCGTGGTTTTGCCATTGCTGTTGCTTGACGCGCTGACACACGAACTGGGGCAGTGTGCAGGGGCGATCGGTGTTGACAGCGGCGTCAGCCACATCGCTGTGGCGCTCGGTTTGCCGCATGTGCAGATTTATAACTTTGACACCGCCTGGCGTACCGGCCCGCTGGGTTGTGCGCATCAGGTGAGCGTTTTTGCGCAGCCCCACCCCACTGTCGATGCCGTGTGGCAAGCCTGGCAATCGTGTGCGAGTGCATCGCCATGAGTGGCTTCGTTCTTGGCATGTACTCAGGCCTGATGTGGCTGGCGCAACCGCTGCTGCGCCGCAAGATGGCCCAACGGGCGGTGCAAGAGCCCGGTTACGGCGAGGCGGTTGACGAGCGTTTTGGCCGCTACACGCAGCCGCGCGAAACCTCGTCAAGTCTGGTCTGGTTGCACGCTGTGTCGCTGGGTGAAACACGCACGGCCGGCATTTTGCTGGACGGCTTGCGCGTGCAGAGCCCAAGTCTGCGCATCCTGCTGACCCACGGCACGGCAACTGGGCGCGCTGAGGGCAGGGCGCTGCTGCGGCCCGGTGACGTACAAGTCTGGCAGCCGTGGGACACGCGGGTGGCGGTCGAGCGGTTTTTAGACCACTTCAAGCCGCGCCTGGGCCTGCTCATGGAAACCGAAGTCTGGCCCTGCGCAGTGGCAGCTGCAAAAGCGCGCAACATACCGATGGTTTTGATCAACGGGCGGATGTCAGACAAGTCGTTGCAGCAAGCCTTGACCATGTCACCACTGGCCTACCCGGCCTATGCTGCCTTGACGGCTGTGTATGCACAAACCGCCAGCGACGCCAAACGCTACCGGCAACTGGGTGTGGAGGTGGCAGGCGTCTTTGGCAACCTGAAGTTTGACGCGGCGCCTTCTGGCGAGCAACTGGCCACGGGTAAAGCATGGCGCAAGGCTCTTGACCAGCCCGTTATCCTGCTGGCCAGCTCCCGGGAGGGCGAAGAAGCCCTGTTTTTGGCAGAAATCATAGCTCAATGCCAACAAATACGGGCGCAAGAAGCTCCTGAATTAGTAGCAAACAAGTGGCTGAATAAATACCTGTTGGTTCCGCGTCACCCGCAGCGATTTGATGACGTGGCGGCGCTGGTCAAGCAGCACGGCCTCACGCTGTCACGCCGCTCAAGCTGGTCAGGCCCTCCGTTTGACAACGATGAAGCCATGCGTGCTGATGTCTGGCTGGGTGACACACTGGGCGAGATGCCGCTGTACTACGGCTTGAGTCACATCGCCTTGCTGGGCGGCAGTTTTGAAAAACTGGGCGGCCAAAACCTGATTGAAGCGGCCGCCTGCGGCTGCCCGGTGGTGATGGGGCCGCACACCTTCAACTTTGCTGAGGCGGCTGAATTGGCTGAAGTCGCAGGGGCTGCGCAGCGGGTCACTGACATGACAGGTGCATTGAAATGGGCGACTCAATGCGTCAGTGACCACAAAACCCTTGCCCGCCTGTCTGGTGCGGCACATGCCTTTGCTGCCAGCCACCAAGGGGCCACCGGGAAAACTGTCGAGGCGCTAAAAAGTCGCCTGTCCTGAAATATCAACCGGCCGGTTTCAACGGGTTGTGCCCGGCAGTGGTTTTATTTGGCCAGCAGCGAATTGATGATCAGCAAATCAGTGGGGGTGAGCGTGCCGCTGGCCTGGCGCAGGCGCAGGCCGCCCAGCAGAACGTCGTAGCGTGCCTTGGCCAAGTCACGCTTGGTCTGGAACAGCTGGCTTTGCGAATTGAGCACATCAATGTTGATGCGCACACCGACCTGGTAGCCCAGCTTGTTCGCGTCCAGTGCGCTCTGGCTGGACAGCTCGGCAGCTTCGAGCGCCTTGACCTGACCCTGACCCGACTGCACACCAAAAAAGGCGGTGCGGGTGGCCAAAGCCACGTTGCGCCGCGCGCCTTCCAGGTCCGTTTGGGCTTTGTCTTTGAGCGACAGCGTTTCCCTGATCCGGTTTTGTGTGGCAAAGCCAGCAAACAGCGGCAGGTTAAAGGCCAGGCCAATGGTGGCGGTGTTGCTGCGGCTGTTCAATGCACTTTGGGCTGTACCCGACGGGTTGCGGGTGGCGTTGTAGCTGGCGTTCACATCCAGCGTGGGCTTGTGGCCCGCCTCGGCTTTGTTGACTTCGAGCTCGGCAATCTCCAGGCTGTTTTGCGCCTGGCGTACCGCCGGGTGCACAAGCGATGACTGGTCAACCCAGGCATTGACATCTTGCGGCACGACCGGCGGCAAGGCGACGGGCACCACCAGGCCTTTTGGCTGTGCGCCGGTCTTGCCCACCAGCGTGTCGAGGGCGAGTTTTTTGACCCGCAAATCGTTGTCGGCAGATATTTCCTGCGCCGTGACCAAATCAAACCGCGCCTGCGCTTCACGGGTGTCGGTGATGGTCGATGTGCCGACTTCAAAATTGCGCTTGGCGGATGCCAGCTGCTCAGCCACAGCCGCTTTTTGAGCCTTGACAAAGGTCAGTGTGTCCTGTGCGGCCAGCACATCAAAGTAAGCCTGGCTGGTACGCACAATCAGGTCCTGATCGGCGGTGTCCAGCACCGCCTTGGCCAGGTCAACCTGCTTCAAGCCTTGCTCATAGGTGGCCCAGTTGGCAGGCCGGTACAGCGGCTGCGACGCCGTGATGGTTGCGTTTTGAGTGCTGAAGCTGCGGTCCACCACGGGGTTGTTGTTGTCAAAGGCGGTGCGCGATGCACCGACATTCAAGCCTGCGGTTGGCAAGATGCCAGCGCGTGCCTGGTCAGCGCGTGCCAGGTTGGCATCGTATTGCAGCTTGGCTGACTGGTAAACCGCATCAAAGGCACGCGCCGAGTCGTACAGCTCGACGAGGTTTTGCGCTTGTGCGCTCATGGCCAGCAGCGCTGATGCGATGACAACAGCCAAAGTCTTGCGGTTGCGTTGGATGGGATGGTTCATACAGGTCCTGAAAAATGATCGTTAATTCAACACATCAATACTGGGGAACACTGGCATCCAGCTGCTGTGCCCAGGCGGCAATGCCGCCTTGCAGGTTGACCACCTCGGTAAAACCATGCTGGGCCAGATAGCTGGCCACCTGCTGGCTGCGCATGCCATGGTGGCACAGGCAGGCAATCGGCTGGTCTGCGCTGTAGGTTCTTTTCAGTTCTTCAAGTCGCGCCGGAATACTTTGCATTGGCACATGCACCAGGGTGAAAGCATCTGGCGTGACAGACGCGGTTTGCACTTCCCACGGTTCGCGCACGTCCAGCACCACAGGCGCCGTGCTGGCCGCATCGCGCCAGGCAGCAAAGTTAGAGGGGCTGACTTGGGAAATCATGTTCAGGAGGGGTGGGTTCAAAAGCTGAATTTCGACGGCTCGGCAAAGCCAAGCAAGCGCGGTGCCACGGTGTCCCAGGCTTGCGTGGTGCGCCAGGCCGCATCGGCCACACGCGTGACCAGCGTGGCGCGCATGACGGGCTCATCGCCCACAATCGCGCTCAGGCGGCCACCGACTTTGAGCAAGGCCAGCAAATTCGCAGGCACTTCTGCCACCGAGCCGCTCAGCACAATCACATCAAACAGGTCATGGTTTGAATGGCCTTTGGCGCCATTGGCGGTGCGCACCTCGGCGTTGTAAATACCGGCTTTTTGAAGGTTGGCCCGGGCGGTTTGCGCCAGCGCGGCATCAATTTCCAGGCTGACAACATGTTGCGCGCGGTGGCCCAGCAGCGCTGCCATGTAGCCCGAGCCGGTGCCAATCTCCAGCACTTTCTCGTGCTTTTGCAGCGCCAGGTCTTGCAAAATACGGGCTTCAACTTTAGGCGACAGCATGCACTGGCCCGGCTGCTGGGGCGACGCCAGCGGAATCTCCATGTCAGCAAAGGCGAGCGCCTTGTAGGCCGCGGGTACAAAGTCCTCTCGCTTGATGACCGCCAGCAGCGCCAGCACCTGGCTGTCCAGCACCTCCCAGGGGCGGATTTGCTGCTCAATCATGTTGAATCTGGCTTGTTCGTAGTTCATGGTGTTGTCAAAAATGGATGGGAATGTGTGCTCGATTTTAGTCAGGCAGATGTGAGGCGGACTTGCCAGGCTTTGGCCCCAGCTTGCGTTTGAACCACTGCGCCAGGTCGTCCATAAAACAATACGTCACCGGCACGACGACCAGTGTCAGCAAAGACGACGTGATGACACCACCAATCACCGCCTGACCCATCGGGGCGCGCTGCTCAGAGCCTTCCGTCAAGGCAAAGGCCAGCGGGATCATGCCAAAAATCATGGCCAGGGTGGTCATCAAAATCGGGCGCAAACGCACCTTGGCAGCCACCAGCAAGGCTTCGCTGCGTTCCATGCCTTCTTCACGCATCCTGATGGCAAAGTCCACCAGCAAAATAGCGTTTTTGGTCACCAGCCCCATCAGCATCACCACCCCAATGATGGAGAACATCGACAGCGTGGAGCGGAACATCAACAGTGCCAGCACCACACCAATGAGCGTCAGCGGCAATGAGGTCATCAGCGCCAGCGGCTGCAAAAAGCTTTTGAACTGACTGGCCAGAATCATGTAAATGAACAAAATGGCCATGATCAAGGCCGAGATGGCGTAGCCAAAGGATTCGGCCATGTTTTTGGTTGAACCGCCAAACTGGTAGCTGTAACCGGGCGGAAAAGCTGTTTTGTCCAGGGCTGCCTTGATGTCGCTGGACACTTCTCCCGCCGAGCGGTCATACACGTTGGCATTGACGGCAACTTCACGCACCAGGTCGCGGCGATTGATCTGGTTGGGCCCGGTGGTTTCTGTAACGCTGGCCACCTGGCTCAAACGCACAATGCGGGTCGAGCCATCGGGGTTATTGCCGGTGGTGCTGGTCATGAACGGCAGGCGCTCCAGGTCCGCTGGGGCGTTGCGTGCATCCGGGCTCAGCCGCACATTCACGTCATAAGTCTGGTCGTCAGGCGCGCGCCAGTTGCCCACCGTCTGGCCTGCCACCAAGGTGCGCATTGCTGCGGCAATGCTGGACACCGACAGACCCAGATCACTGGCGGCATCACGCCGCACATCCACCTGGATGACGGGCTTGTCCTGCTTGACACTGGAGTCCAGGTCCACCAGGCCAGGAATTGCGCGGATGTTGTCTTGCACCACGCGGCTCAAGCGCTCCAGCTCTTTCAAATCAGGGCCCTTGAGAGAAAACTCCACCTGCTTGTTGCCGCCCACTGCGTCCAGCAAACCCACGTGGGTGACGGTGATGCCTGGCACCTGTTTGAGCCGCTCGCGCAGCGCGCCTGACAGCTGGTCCACGCTGCGGCTGCGGTCCTTGCGGCTGACCAGCCTGACGTAAACACTGGCGTAAATTTTGCCTTGCGCATTGCCGGTGTTGAGGGTGGACAAGGTGTACAGCACCTCCGAAAATTCCCGCACGATGGCTTCGACCTGTTTGGCTTTGGCTTCCGTGGCTTCCAGCGACGAGCCGACCGGGGTGTAAAAATTCAGCGACGTTTCAGAAAAATCGGCCTTGGGTACAAACTCGGTGCCCAGCAGCGGCACCATGAAAATGCTGGTCACAAACACCGCCAGTGCCACCAGCAGTGTTTTGATTTTATGCACCAGCGCCCAGCGCAAGATGCCCTGATAGCCTTCGCTCAAGCGCTCTGTCATGGTGTCAAACCAGCCCGTCACACGGCCGATGGTTTTGTCATAAAACGTGATGCGTGGCCCATGTTTGCCATGCGCTTCAATGGCCGGGTCATGCCAGATGCTGGACAGCATCGGGTCCAGCGTGAAGCTCACAAACATCGAAATCAGCACCGCTGCCACGATGGTGATGCCGAATTCGTGAAAAAACTTGCCAATGATGCCGCCCATAAAACCCACCGGCAAAAACACCGCCACGATGGACAAGGTCGTGGCCAACACCGCCAGGCCAATTTCCTTGGTGCCGTCCATCGAGGCCTGGTAGGGCGTTTTGCCCATCAGCACATGCCGCACAATGTTTTCGCGCACCACAATGGCATCGTCAATCAACAGCCCCACACACAGCGACAGCGCCATCAGCGTGATGTTGTTGATGGTGAACCCAAACAGGTTCATGAACAAGAACGTGCCGATGATGGAGATCGGCAGCGTCAGCCCGGTGATGACCGTGGAGCGCCAGGAATTCAAAAACAAAAACACAATCAATACGGTGAGCAGTGCGCCTTCAATCAGGGTGCGGCGCACGTTTTCAACCGCCACGCGAATCGGCCGCGAGCTGTCGGTCACGAGCTCAAGCTTCAGGCCGGGTGGCAGCGCAGCTTTCATCTCCAGCAGCGCCTTGTTCAGGCCGTCGACCACTTGAATCGTGTTTTCGTCTTGCGCTTTTTGCACGGTCAGCAGCAGCGTGCGCTGACCGTTGTACAGCGCCAGGCTGTCAACCTCCTGCGCGCCATCGGCAATGCGGGCAACCTGGTCCACGGTGACGGCCACATTGTTTTTACGCGCCACAATGATCTTGCCAAAATCTTCAGGCCGCTTCATCCGTGCGTCGATTTTGACCACGCGTTCTTGCGCCAGTGACCGGATGCTGCCCACTGGCAAGTCCTGGTTTTCGCTGCGCACGGCGTTGACGACCTGGTCCGCCGTGATGCCGAGGGACTCCATCGCCTGCGGATTCAAATACACATTGATCTCGCGCTTGGTGCCGCCCACGATGTTGACGGCACCCGCGCCGCGCACGTTTTCCAGCCGCTTTTTCAAAACCTGATCAGCCCAGTTGGTCAGCTCGACAGCCGAAATACTGGCCCCCACGCTTGTCGCTTCGCGTACTACGCTGCCCCCCGAGGGGGCTGAACTTGCTTGGGGCGGCCCTGCGCTGCGTTCGCCTAAATTGGGCAAGACGGCGACCGACCAGATGGCGCGGCTTGCCGGATCAAACCTCAGCACGCGCGGTTCTTTGACTTCTGCCCGCAAACTGGGCCGGATGGCCGATATCTTTTCGCGCACATCCTCCGCAGCTTTGCGGCCATTGACGTACAACTGGAACTCAATGATGACAACCGACTGGCCTTCGTAGCTGCGGGAAGTCAGCGCGCTGACGCCTGCAATGGAGTTGACGCCTTCTTCAATTTTTTTGGTGACTTCGCTCTCGACAATTTCAGGCGACGCGCCGGGGTAGTCAGCTGTGACCACAACGACTGGCAAATCAATGTTCGGAAACTGGTCAACCTGCATGCGCTGGTACGAAAACAGGCCCAGCACGACGATGGCCAGCATCATCATGGTGGCGAACACCGGGTTTTTAAGACTGACTTGGGTGAACCACATGCTGTGCTTAAGGGGTGGGCTTGGCGCTGGAGGCCGATGTACCGGACGGCGCAGGCGCGTTCATGGCTGTGAATTTGACGGGTGTGCCTTCTCGCAAAATGCCCACATTGCCGCCTATGACCACCGCGTTGTCAGCCAGGCCCTTGACGGCCACGACGTCCACACCGTCTGCCGAGCCGCGTGCGCCCAATTCAACGGTTTTGTGAACCACTTGCGCGTTTTCAATCGCCTGCACATAAGGCGCAGGCTTGTCGGTGCGCACGCTGGCCAGCGGCACAGCCAGCGCGGATGCGCGCGCCGTCCCCAACGTGCCCTGCGCAAACAGGCCCTGACGCAGCGCTTGAGCGGCGGCGCTGTCAATGCTCAGGTAGGCCAGCACGCTGCGGCTGCCAGCTTGTGCGGTCGGGTTGATGCGCACCACTTTTGCCGCAATGGCTTTGGGGCTGCCTTCAATTTGCAACTGGGCCATCTGGCCGACCTGTATTTGTGTGGAGTCACTGGCGCTCAGCGTGGCTTCAAGCTCCAGTCGGCTGAGGTCAACGATTTCAACAATCCGGGCGTCGATGCCCACCCGCTCACCCGTCTGCACCATTCGCTGGGACACCTGGCCGGATATGGGCGCTTTCAGCACCGTGTCGTCCACAGACTTTTTGGCAACATCTGCACCTGCCAGGGCTGCCTTGTAGGTTGATTGAGCGGCGTTCAAATTGGCCAGTGACGTGTCCAGTGCTGTTTTTGAAATAAAGCCCTGGTCAACCAGCGCCTTGTTGTTGTCGTACTGGCGTTGCACCACATCGACCTGTGCTTTGGCCGACTCTGCCTGTTCACGCGCCTGCCGCACACGCGACTGCAGCTCGCTCGCGTCAATGCGCGCAATGATTTGCCCGGCTTTGACAAAGTCGCCCTCCCGAAGTGTCAAGCCTTGCAGTTCGCCGGCAACTCTGGCCTTGACGACCGCGGTATTGACGGCCTTGAGCGTGCCCGAAATGGCCAGACCCTGCGTCACGTCCAGCATCTGGGCTTTGACCACATCGCTGGCAGCCAGCTCAACGACAGGGTTTGTTTTGGGGGCTGACGTCAGAATCTGTTTTGCCTTGCGCTCAGACATGAAGCGTGATGCGGCAAGGGCAACGATCACCAGAACAAGCAACACAACCAACCATTTGCCCCAGCTTTTGATGTTCAAACGCATGCTAAATTTTTCCAGTGGTTGGTTTGAGGGGAGCGTTGATGCACATGCCATGCAAAATCATGCTGACCTGTGAATCAATGTATCTTTTCGGGTCCATCGGCGCATCACAAGGCACACAAATCCCGGCGGAGTGTTTGGAGATGATGAGGTAGATCATCGGTGCAATCAGGCTGTACACCGCGTAGTCCAGGTCCATGGGCCTGAATTCTTTGCGGTCAATGCCGCGCTGCAAAATGCGCCGTATCAGTGCCTGGCCCGGCTGAATCACTTCCGCCTGGTAGAAAGCAGCCAGGTCGGGGAAGTTGGTGGCTTCGCTCATCATCAGTTTGGTGATGCCAGAGGCTTTGGTAGCGCCCACACGCTCCCACCAGACGTTCATGCAATAGGTCACCATCTCGGCTGTCGAGCCTTCAAAAGTCTTGAATTCCTCGCCCCATTCCTTGAACCGGCCCGAAAGGTTTTCACGCACCACCGCTTTGAACAGCTCTTCCTTGCTCTGAAAGTACAAAAAAAGTGTGCCTTTGGAAACACC
>JANMIH010000314.1:0-5471 GCA_031375685.1 Polaromonas sp.
TTTTGCCGGGCGCGCCGCGTGAATTGCAAGTGGCCATGAAGGTGAAGTTTTAGGCTGCGTTCAGTAAGACTGGATTGCCATGAAAGCTACGCTGACAAGTCTGTTGCGCATTGGGGTCGCCGTGCTCGGCGGCTATAGCCTGACTGCCTTGCTGGTCGCGTTACTGGCTGCGCTGCTGGTGCTGGCTGGCATAGCACGCAGTGAGGCGGTGGTCGCAGCGTCCATGCTCGGTTTTTTGCTGTACCTGGCCGTGCTGGTCTGGGCTTTCAGTGCGGTCCGGCTGCGCACTTTGTGGGTTGGCTTGGCCGCTGGCTCCGGCGCGGCTTATGGCCTTTTGTTATTGGCACGTTAAGACATGACTCAAACATCCAGTCACCCCACCTTTCGCAAATCCATGAACCTGCTGCACACCTGGTCGGGTGTGGTGCTGGGCAGTTTGATTTTTGTGATTTTCTGGACCGGCACTCTGAGTGTGTTTGACCGCGAAATTGACCGCTGGATGATGCCCGCTACACGACTGGCCAGCCCGTCTGCACTGCCGCCCGTCAAGCTCGATGGCGCAGTGCTTGAAGCTGCAACGCTGCTGGCCAGAGGTGCGCCGCAATGGTTTGTGCGCCTGCCATCAGAGCGCGTGCCCGCGTTTGAGCTGCGCTGGCGCGATGAGAAAACCAAAACAACAGAACGCCGCTTCCTAAACCCGCAAACTGGCGCGGTACTCCAAGACCCTGACACGCTGGCGGGCACGGGGTTTATCTTTCCTTTTCACTACACGCTGCACATCAAGTGGATGGACGTGGGGCAATGGCTGGTCGGCCTGGCGGGCATGGCCATGCTGCTGATGGTGGTGAGCGGCGTGGTGATGCACCGCAGGATTTTTGCGGACTTTTTTACCTTCAGACCCCAGAAAAAACTACAGCGCGCCGGCCTGGACTTGCACAACCTGATGGGTGTGCTGGCGCTGCCGTTTCATGTGCTGATGCCGCTCAGTGGCTTGATTCTGTTGTTCTCGCTGTACTTTCCCAGCGCTTACCTGAGCCAGTACCCACAAGCCAAAGACCCGAAAAAAGCCTTGACTGAAGAGGCGTATGGCCAATACCGCCGAGCCAAAGCCAACACGCCCGGTCAGCCCATCGCTTCGCTTGATGCGATGTTGCAAAGTGCCGAAAAGCAGTGGCCGGGCGGCAAGGCTGACTTTGTGCGCGTCTGGCTGCCGGGTGATGCCAGCAGCTACGTCGAGCTGCGCCGCAGCTACGCGAATGAAGTGACGATGAATCTTGACCAGATTTACCTCGATGCGGCCACCGGCAAAGTTCTCAAGCGGTTTGAAGCCGCACCCGTGGTGACGGTGCAGCGCTTCATCGCTGGTGCGCACCGCCTGCACTTTGACCACTGGCTGCTGCGCTGGCTGTACTTTTGGGGTGGCATGGCAGGTTGCGTCATGATTGCTACAGGCTTTTTGTTTTGGTTAGAGAGTCGGCGCGCCAGCCATGCCAAACACGGTTTGGCGGGTGTGCGGGTGGTGGAGGCGCTGACAGTTTTCAGCGTGCCAGGCATTGTTATTGCCACGTTATCTTTTTTTGTTGCCAACCGTCTGCTGCCCGCCACTGCAAATCTCAATGTTGGAGGCGTGGGCTACGGTCGCGCCACACTGGAGATGTGCGCTTTTTTCGGCGTGTGGCTGGCAACGCTTGCGCATGCAGCCCTGCGAAGGCGTGCTGCCTGGCGCGAACAAGCCCTCTGCATTTGCATCCTGGCGGTACTTGCCGTGATGCTGAACTGGGTAACAACCGGCCAGCACATTGGCATCACGATGGGCCAAGGCCTGTGGGCGGTGGCTGGCATGGATTTGATGCTGCTGACCACTGCGGCGCTGGCCTGGTACGCATCTGTGAAGTTGCTCACCTTGCGCATCCAGCCTGAAACCATGTCCGCAAGCGCTGATCACGCCAGAAAGCCCAGCCATGCATAACGCCCTGCTGTTGCTGGCTGCGTTGCTGAGCTGGCTGGGTTTTGGATTGCTGGCGTTGGCCCAGGAGCGTCACTTTGCCCTTTTTTATACATCATTTAAGCCTTTTAACCAATGGATACGGGTGCAAGCAGCTACTGGAATCATAGCAATTTACCTAACCTTTCCCCTTTGCCTGAAAGCTCAGGGGGCTGGTTTTGGCAGCCTCCTGTGGCTGTTCCTGACGACGGCCACCGCCATGATGGTTGCGCTGCAACTGACCTGGGCACCGAATGCCTTGAAGCCTTTGGCCTGGCTGATCCAGCGATTGTTCAGGCGGTATTTTTCATGACTCTTTTTTTATCAACCATCCGAGGTAAACCATGTTTCAAACGCTGCTGATTGCTTTTCGTGAGGGGCTGGAAGCCCTGCTGGTGGTGGCCATTGCCATGCTGTACCTGCGCCGCACCGGGCGCGCGCATTTGCTGTCGGCTGTTCAAAGCGGCCTGGCTTTGGCGGTTGTGTTGTCAATCGGCTTGGGGGTTGTGCTGTCACGCATCGGGGCGTTGTCGCCCAAGGCTGAGGGTGTGATGGCGCTGGTGGCTGCTGCTGCAGTTGTCTGGTGCGTCGTCCACATGATGAAAGCTGGCAAATCCATGGGCAAAGACATCACCGCCAAACTGGACCAAGCCAGTGTGCTGGATGGCTCGAAGGCCTGGTTGGCGGTGTTTGGTTTTACGCTCTTTATGGTGGGTCGCGAAGGGGTAGAGACCGCCACCATGCTGGCTGCGCTGGCGTCCAGTGCCGAGCTGGGTCACTTGGTCTGGGGCGGTTTGATCGGCCTGGCTTTGGCGATTGCCATTGCCTGGGCCTGGGTGCGCTACGGCAAGGCGGTTGATTTGGCGCGGTTTTTTCGCGTCACGGCGTGGTTCATGGTTATTTTTGCGATTCAACTGGTGGTGTATGCGCTGCATGAGTTCACCGAATCAGCCTCGATCCCCGGTATTGACAACGCCTGGTGGCATGCTGCGACTGAAGACCTGGCTGAAGGATTGATGGCGCAAATGATTTCATTGGCGTTGGTTGTGGTGCCGACGCTCTGGCTGGCAGTTGCGCATTGGCAAGACCGCAAGGCTGGCAGCAAGCCAAATATTCCCGTCATAAATTCTTGAAAAAACTAAGAGAAAGTTTTCAAGAAGTTATTGCAAATAAGATTCATTCTCATTTATAATAAACACTAACTTAACTAACCAGCAAGCCAACACATGATCGTTTGCATTTGCCGCAGAATTTCTGACAGCCAGATTGCCCGACACGCACGTGCCGGCATGGGCTTTGACGAAATTCAGTTTGAACTGGGTGTGGCCACCCAGTGCGGCAAGTGTGAAGGTTGTGCGCGGGACGTGGTCGCCCAGTGCAGCGCTGTCTGCCCGGTGGCCAACATCCAGCTAGCCGACAACTTGACAGGCGGCAACACATGGCAACCCTCCATTTCATAGACATCACTTTTTACATGGCGCTGCCCATCAGCTTGCTGCTGGTGCTGGGGAGCGCATGGTGGGTGTTTCGGCGCTAAGGTAGCAAGCATTTTTGGTCTGTGCTTTATGTGGTTTACGCCACTTGGTTGCATTAATCTAGTTTAAACTCATGAGCGCCGTTCTTTCTTCTTCTGCCTCCTACCCACGCTCACCTGTGCCCACCATCAGCCGCCATGCCACTGTTGCTTTGTCAGTCGTGATGCTGCACGTCGGGTTTATTTACGCGCTGTACAGCGGCTTGCTGATGCGTGCGGTTGAACTGGTTGTACCCGTGGTGCTGATGTCGCAGATCATTGAGCCGCCAAAGCCTAAAGAAGCACCTGTACCGCCACCGCCGCAGCCTGCAAAGGTCAAGCCAGTCGTCACCAAAGCGCCCACGGTTGCAGCGCCACTGCCGATGGCGATCACCGACCCGACACCTGCCACCAATGCACCGACGGGCAGTGTTGCACCACAACCAGCCCCTGCGCCCATTGCAGCGCCCGTCGCAACAGCGCCTGCCGCACCGCCCGCACCTGCGGTGCAGTTGCCGTCCAGCGATGCGGATTATTTGCAAAATCCGCGTCCGCCCTACCCGGCCATCAGCCGCCGCATGAACGAACAGGGTAAAACAACGGTGCGGGTGCTGATTGGCACTGACGGTCAGCCGCAGCGGGCAGAAATTGGCAAGTCCAGCGGTTTTGCCCGGTTAGATGAAGCCGCCATCGCCACCGTGATGCGCTGGCGCTTTGTGCCCGGCAAACGCGGCGGTGTGGCTGAGGCCATGTGGTTTAACGTGCCCATCAATTGGGTATTGGAATGAATTTTCAGGAGTATTTGTTATGAATTCACAATTTGGCTTGGCCAATGTCTGGGCGCAAGGTGACCTGGTCACCAAATCAGTCGCGGTGCTGTTGCTCATCATGTCGCTGGCGTCGTGGATGGTCATCATCCTTAAAACGCTGGACGTCATCAAGTACAAGCGCATCGCCAAAAATGCGGAGGATTTTTGGCACAGTGAAGACTTTGCCGCAGGCCTGACCAAGCTGGGCGCTGACCCGGCCAACCCTTTCAGGCAGTTGGCCCTTGAAGGTCGTGAAGCCACGCTACACCACCGCAACACCAAGGCACATTTGCACGACTCATTAGACGTGAGTGACTGGGTCACGCGCACACTGCGCAACTGCATGGACGAATTTACCGGCAAGTTGCAATCTGGCCTGGCCATTTTGGCCTCTGTGGGTTCGACCGCGCCCTTTGTGGGTTTGTTTGGCACGGTTTGGGGCATCTACCATGCGCTGCTGGCCATTGGCGCTGCGGGTCAGGCCACGATTGACAAAGTCGCCGGACCGATTGGCGAGTCGCTCATCATGACGGCCCTGGGCCTGGCGGTGGCCATACCCGCTGTGCTGGGCTACAACGCACTGGTGCGCGGCAACAAGGGCGTGCTGCAAAAGCTCAGCCGCTTTGCGCATGACCTGCATGCTTATTTTGTGACGGGTGCGCGGGTTAATTCTGGAAATTCGTCCGGCGTGGCCAATGTTCTGCCCATGAAAAAAGCCTGAAAGGAACATTCAACATGGCCTTCGGAACTCAAGATGATTCAGATGACGTGATGAACGAAATCAACATGACGCCGATGGTGGACATCATGCTGGTGCTGTTGATTATTTTCATCATCACCATTCCCGTGATGAAACACTCTGTCAATATTGACCTGCCGAGCGCCACCAATGAAGCGCAAAACATCAAACCCGAAACGCTGCGGCTGTCGGTGGATGCGCAAGGCAACTACTTCATCAATGAAGCACCCATTGCCGATGCCGAACTGGTGCAGCAGCTCAAAACAGCAGCGGCGAAAAATCCGCAGACCGAGCTGCACATTCGGGGCGACAAAGCCGTGCGCTACGAGCGCGTGGCCGAAGCCATGGCTGCTGCACAGCAGGCAGGTTTGCGCAAAATCGGCTTTATTACCGAACCTAAAAATTAATTTTCGTCAATTGATACAC
>JANMIH010000084.1:0-1934 GCA_031375685.1 Polaromonas sp.
TGGTGTTGATGTGGGTGTTCATGTCGCGCACCTACAAGGGCTACCAGTTGCAGGTGGGCGGTCAAGCCGCCGCCGCATCGCGCTATGCCGGATTTTCTGCACGTTCAACGCTGTGGACTTGCCTGTTGACGTCTGGCGCATTTGCTGGCATTGCTGGGGCCTATGAAGTGACCGGGCCAATTGGCCAGCTCACGCCCTTTGTGTCTGTGGGTTATGGCTTTACGGCCATCATCGTGGCGTTTGTTGGGCGCCTGCACCCGGTGGGTTGCGTAGCGGCCAGTGTGCTGCTGAGCACGTTTTTAATCGGTGGGCAACTGGCGCAATCGCGCATTGGCTTGCCGTCAGCATTGACCGGTCTGTTTCAGGGCATTTTGCTGTTTTCATTGCTGGCCTGTGACACGCTGATCAGTTATCGAATCCGCCGGAGGGCAACGTCATGAACGAAATTGCATTGCTGATAGCGGCCACCCTGTCGTCCGGTACACCGCTGGCATTGGCCGGGCTGGGCTTGCTGATCAATGAAAAAGTCGGAGTGGTCAACCTGGGTGCTGAAGGCATGATGCTGATAGCCGCTGTGGTCGGTTTTGCCGCAGCTTTTCACAGTGGCAGTGCCACCATCGCTTTTGCAGCGGCGGCGGCTGCCGGCGCCATCACTGCGGGCCTGTTTGGTGTGCTGGTGATCTGGCTGAACACCAACCAGTACGCCACGGGTCTGGCCGTCAGTTTGTTTGGTGGTGGTTTTTCAGCCTTTGTGGGCGTTGACTACATCGGCAAGACGCTGGAAGGACGCACCATGCACAGTGTGCCGATTCTGGGAGATTTGCCTTTTGTGGGGCCTGCACTGTTTCAGCAACACCCGATGGTTTATTTGGCCATTTTGTTCACTCTGGTCATTGGCCTGTTTTTCAGTCGCACACGCACCGGCCTGGTGCTGCGCAGCGTTGGCGAAAACCCTGAGTCTGCCCATGCGCTTGGTTACGCCGTGAGGTGGCTGCGGCTTGCCTGCGTGATGGCGGGCGGTGCTCTGTGCGGTCTGGGCGGCGCCTATATCAGCGTGGTGTATGCGCCCCTGTGGGCTGAAGGCATGATTGCCGGACGCGGCTGGATTGCGTTGGCATTGACGGTCTTTGCAACCTGGCGGGCGGCGCGTTTATTGCTTGGGGCTTACCTGTTTGGCGGCGTGACCATGCTGCAACTGGCTTTGCAGGGGGCGGGTGTCGATGTACCATCTCAGTTCATGAGCATGTTGCCTTATCTGGCCACCATTGTGGTGCTGGTGCTGATTTCCAGCAACCCGCAGTGGATCAGGCAAAACATGCCGTCATCACTTGGCAAACCGTTTTATCCGGGTCGCTAATGGCTGGTTTTCGATGTTATTTGTGTGTTTTGGTTTGATGTTGTTTTAATTTTCAGATGGGAAATTCGCTCGTTTTACCTTTCGAAAGGATGAGCACATTTACCCAAAATGGGTGTGGTTAGTCGCAAACCTGTTCTGAGTGCTCACCGACGGCTGACCTATCCTCGCACCCTAGCAAGAATTTGGGGAGCACTCCAATTTTCTGCGACGCAACAAAAATGTGCAAGGGTTTACTCGTATACTTTGCGCAATGGTGCAGTGCAACAAGTTCAAATACAGCGCGCCCATATTTTAAAAAACCTGATTTCAGTGTATCAATATAGAGGAAAGTAATGAATACTATTCGCAGTCTCGATGACCTATTTTTTGTCAGCCAACAAACCCCTCGCATTCTCACTTTGTTTAGTGGCGGCCTGGACAGTACCTATGTTTTGAAAGAGTTGGCCAAGCAACCACGAGCCGAAATTATCTGTTTAACCGTTGATATGGGTGATGGTGTGGATCGTGAAGACCTGGCTAACATCGCAGGGTTTTTCGGGGCCAAATCGATTGTGGTTGATGGCATATATATATATAT
>JANMIH010000101.1:0-5659 GCA_031375685.1 Polaromonas sp.
AAGGCATTTGACTTTGAAATGGCTAAATCGTAAATGTTTTATTGAAACGAAATACTAGCCATGGGTGTCAATGTACTGCCCATCAGCGTGGCGATTTTTGTCGGCGCCTGGATTTTGCAATTCATTGGCCACAAGATGGAAGGCAAGAAACCTTCGTTTTTTGAAGACATTCAGTACCTTTGGGTCGGGCCCCTGTTTGTGCTGTCAAAACTTTTTGGCAAGCTGGGGATCAAGTGGTGAGTTGCTCACGGTTGAAATTGACGGTTTAGGCGTCAAATAACTACCATGCAAAACCTCATCAGCGCCATCATCCGTTTCATCATCAAGCTCATCCTGGCTGCATTCGGACTGGTGTTTGCCACGAGCTTGCTGCTGGCGGCGCTGGTCGCGGTGGTGTTCAGTTTGCTGAAGTCCCTGATCACTTGGCAAAAGCCAGCGCCTTTTGTGGTTTACAGCCAGTTCAGGCAATTCCGGCAAGGCGCCCCTAGTGGCTGGCCGTTTGCTGAAAAGCCCGTGCCGCAGAGCGATGTGGTTGATGTTGAAGTGCGCGAAATCAAGGAATCAGAAAGTAAGAAAATTGACATTGCCGCAGAGGTGTCACACAAGTAATTTTGTGAATCACGCATGCTTGAACTGGCGGGCATTCAATGTGCCGCGCCAGTCGCCCTCAAACACCAGGTCGCACACCACCGACTGCACTGGCCCCACCAGCTCAAGGCCACCCACCGCAAGGTGTGACTCGTCGGCAAACACCTGGCTCAGTCGCCCCAGCAGCTTTTGCTTGTAACCGGTGTCGTTGTTGCCAGTCAGGTGCAAGCCCTTGGTCTCCAACACCACCAGCTTTTGCTGGCCATCGCTGGTCAGCCGGGCAAAGACAAAGTCGGGGTAAACCTTGTTACGTTTCCAGCCCTGTAGCCCGTATTGCGACTTGGCCACATTGCGGTGCCACCATTGCAGCGCCGCTTGCCCGTCCAAGTAGCAAGCCACGTCGCGCTCTAGGCCGCTGTCGGTCAGCGCGGTCAAAGCAGGTTCAAACAGGCTTTTCTCAATCAATTGCCCATCATCGGTGCGCGTCAGGTGCACAGGCTTGCCAGACAGTTCCAGCTCGAAACCATGCGGAATTTCATAGTCGGTCGCTTCTGCCCGCAGCCTGAACTCGATGTCGCCTCTTGATACGCAATCATCAAAAACCGCTTGCGCCAGGCGGTCGCGTTCTGCTTCCATATCGATGCGCAGGCGCTCCAGCAATGATGCGCTGCTGCCTGCAATGGCTTTTTCAGCATAGGTTGTCAAAAGCCTTGTCAGCACACCATCCACCCAGCTCCAGACCCACCAGGCATTGGGCGCAATGTCCAGCAGGCCGCGCACCAAGCGGGCTCGGTCAAGGCTTGCGTCTATCAATCCAGCGCGCACCGTCACCTGCTCAGGGTGGTCTAACACACCCAGCCCTACTTCAAATTGATGCCCGCCAAAGTGCCCTGCCTGCGCCACTCCTTCTGCATCGGGCGCCCACTCAGCCGCCAAGGCATCATGTTGTAACGCTGACCAGTCCACCCGCGACAACACATCACTCTCGTACGACAGTTCACGGCGGCGCTTGCGGCCTTGCGCATCAGGCTCAACCCACGTTACACGCGGTAAAAACAGCCGCAGCTGGCTGAATTCTGAACGCCGCTTGAACGGCACCGCTTTGCTCACAGCCGTGCCACCCTCGCCTTGCACTGAAAGCGCCAGGTCACCCATGCCTTCCGTCTCCAGCGACTGTTTGATGGCCTTGATCACCTCACCTGTTTTGGCATCATGACACAGCACATAGCAAGCGTCCAGCGCGGCGCGGCCCGTTTTGGCCACATGCGGCAGCCGCAGAATACGCCCCATTAGCTGCGTCATCGATCGCACTTCTTTACCCGCTGCCAGCGCACATAGCACATAGGCAAACGGGCAGTCCCAGCCCTCTTGCAGCGCCTGCTTGGTGATGATGGCGCGCACTTCGCAGGTCGGACTTAGCAAGTCAATGTTTTCGGGGGATTTCAGCTCGTCTTTGTCCGACGTTTTGATGGCAATTTGCGCCGCAGTAAACCCAAGTTGCAGCAAATAAGCCTTAGCGTCTTCAGCATGGATGTAGCCACTGTCCCGCATGTCTTTGCCCGTACGCTCGACCTGCACCAGCAAGATCGGGCGAATGTAGCGATTGGTTTCAGCCTGCAGGCCGGCAGCCGCAAGGCTCAAGGCATTCAGGCGGTCAACACTTGCGGCCAGGCAGCTCTGCCAGTCGCTCCAGCCGCGCATGTCCACGTTGATCGGCAGCTTGATCATCTCGGCCTCGTCCAGGTCGGTACCGCGTACGTCCACCAAGATATTTGAGCCCGAAAGTTGCACACCCGCCTTGACGGCAGACACGCGCGGCGTAGCCGACAGCTCCAGCATGAAGCAAGGGTTAAAGCCGTCAATCGTGTTGAGCGCAGTCTCGGTATAGGCATGGTGGCCTTCGTCGATCACCACCATGGGCCGTAGCAGGCGCATCACATTGCCCAACGAGCTTTTAACAATGCTGCCTTTGGTGGCACGAGCCTCTTCTTGTGATGTGCCCCATGAGGTATAGGCATCCAAGTTGGGCACAGCCTGTAGTAAATCCCAATTGGCCTGAATGTCGTCTTCACGCGGCGTGTAGCCCAGGACATTGCCCCTGTCACGAAAGAAACGCAGCGTTTCTTTGTTCTTACGCGAAGCACCTGCCAACATAAGCAGCATCACACACAAATGCGAGTCGGTATCAATTTTTGACAGTGGCGAGTCTTTTTCCACAATCTTGACCCGCCCCGCGCCTGCTGTGTTGAGCATCTGGCGGTAAGGGTGGTCGCGGTTGGTCAGCGTTTTGAGGGTTTGGCGGTAAATCGCCTCGTTCGGCACGATCCACAGCACCAGCCCGGCGTGCTGGTTCAGGTAGCTTGAAAACACCTGCCCCACACTGGCCGCAGCCAGCAGCGTTTTGCCACCGCCCGTGGGGATTTTCAGGCACACATTGGGGATGGCCCGGCCCGCACCATCAAAGCGGCTGCTGTGCGGCTGGTCTGCAAAGGCAAGCGGCAAGGCGTTTTGGGTTTTGAGAGCGGCCCAGGTTTTTTTAGGGAAGTCTGTAGCCTCACGCAACACATCCTCCATGCCTTCCATCGCGCGCAAAGCATTGGCGGCCTTGTCGGCCTGCGTCCGATGCTTTTTCAGCTCGGTGATGTAGCTGCCCAGTTGGCTCAGCACCCGGGTTTGAAAGGTCTTAAGCTGCGTGGCACCTACTGATTCGATGTCCGCACTGCGGCGGCGTGGTTCCCAGAAGATTTTGCGATCTCGTTCGATGCGCCCGCGAAAGTCTGGTGCCAGTTTGTCCGCCAGATTGACCAGATCAACGCGGTAAATGAGTTGCAGGTCTTCAACTGCAATCGGCAAACCGCTTGGCCCTTCACCAGCTTCCCATTCAACGGCCAGGTCAATGTCTGAGGCGGGACGGTAATCGCCACGCCCCCGAGAACCGTAAACCCATACCTTGGCTAGCCCCGGCGTGGATTCAAACAAACCACGAAGGCGCGCAACTGCCTTGGGCGCAATCCCAAACAGCCAGTTTTCCGATTCTGCTGGGCTTTCAGTCATAGGCCGTTCAACTTGGCTCGTAGCTCTTCAAACTCGCGCACGGCAACGCTCCGCACAAAAGCTGAAACGCTCACCGCCTTGACTTCGTTGTAGGTATGACTGGTTTCGTCGCGTTGATCTTTCATTTCTTCCCAAATCTCTGGCGACACGATCAGCTCACAGCGAAATGCCGCCTGAATAATCGGCTTTTGCATTTCTGGGACTTTTTCGCCTTGGTTCCGCATCCAATAAAACATACTTTTCCAGGCCAGCTCATAGGTAAATTCAAAGCGCTGGATCAGGCTGTCGCGAATGATGTCTGTCTCGTCTAGCGCCACCACTTCTTGCAAACGGTCAAGCGCCCGGTTGTACTGGCTACGCGCCACGTCGAAACGATCATTGTTTGCCATCATCAGCCCTCCCTGTAAAGCGCAAACGGCAGCGGCGCAAAGTCCACGCCATGCTCCAGCAACTGCTTGTTGCTCAGGTACTTGGCGGGTGCAAACACCAGGTGGCGCTTGCCGTCGCCCTTGCCTTCGTTGCGCGCCTGGCCCCAGGCTGCAAAGGTTTTGGCCCGGCTCAGTGTTAACGCTGCTTCGGGGGATTTTAAAAACGCCAACGACGGCTTGTACACCAGCCATACATGCGCGTCTTTGGCCTCACCCAAATACCAGTCGGGTGAGCCTTTGGGTTTGGCCAGCAGCGTGCCGCCCGTGGCGGTATGAAACAGCCAGGCACCCAACGCATCAAAGCCGGGCAATGACTCGCCAGACAGCAGCTTGTCAATGTTCAAAGGCTCGCCCAGCGTGCAGTACGTAAACTCGCCGCCCAGGCCCTCAGCCATTTCTGAAATGCGCTTTTCGCCTTCAACCCGCAGCACACCGTCTTTGAGGTCTACGTTGATTTTGTCGAAACGCTTTTTCTTTTTCGTGCCCTGGTCTGCCAGGTCACCTTCTGCAAAACCTTCTTTGGCCTTGATCGCCTCGACTTTTTTCAGCCACTCGTCAGCTTTTTTAAACTGCGTGAAAGTGATTTTTTCCTCCAGCAGCGTCTCGCGCTGGTTACCCGCCCAGGCATAGCCCTTGATGGTACGGCGCACCCGCTCGGCAGTGAGCTTGTCGGCATATTCCTCACCTTCAACCAAAATGAACTTACGGTTACCGCCGTCTTTGGCATTGGCTTTTAGGACAGCGTGGGCCGTGGTGCCTGAGCCTGCGAAGGAGTCGAGGATGAGAGCGTTTTTATCAGTAGAAATTTCGATCAGATATTCAATAAGCGCACTGGGCTTTGGAAAAGCAAAATCTCTGTGCCCCATGATCTGTTCGAGTTCTAAAGTACCGTCTCTCGTAAAAATTGGAAAATCGATGACCGACGAGGCATTGGTTCGCTCAGCCAGATTAGCTAAAAATACTTTCTCGCGCGGTCTGCCGCTTGGGCTGCTTGGCCAGAGGATTCTGTTGTCTTCAATTAAGCCAGTCATTCGCTCTTTGCTATAACGCCAGCCCATGTAGGCTGGAGAGTAAACAAGACCAGTTGCCGGATCAGTCAAATCAAAGTGCAAATTAGGACGGTTTTCTTTGGTAGCCAAGCCAACCATATTGCTGCTAGTCCAAGCCCCTCGAGGATCGTTGTCCAAGTTCGCGAACTGTTCTGGATTCCGTCGAACACCACGGAGCGCAGAGCCAAACGCGAGTACATATTCATGGTCAACTGACAAGCCGTTTTCATTGCGATTGTCCTTGTTCTGGCGGCTTTTCCAAACGAACTGCCCAAGGTAACTTTCTGCCCCAAAAATTTCCGTGCAAATGGCTTTCATGTTGTGCTGTTCGTTGTCGTCAAGCGAAACCAGCAAAATGCCTTCCGGCTTTAACAACTCGCGCAGCAGCACCAGCCGGGGCCACATCATGCACAGCCATTTGTCATGGCGCAGCATGTCTTCACCATCGACCGGGTTGGTCGTCAGCCACTCTTTCATGATGGGGCTGTTGACGTTGTCGTTGTAGCACCAGCCCTCGTTGCCGGTGTTGTAGGGCGGGTC
>JANMIH010000113.1:0-1724 GCA_031375685.1 Polaromonas sp.
GACCAGATTGACTCTGCCACCAAGCGCAGCCGTGGCGACGTGATTCGCCAGTTTGCTCCGTACTACAACGGCATGACCAGCCAAGCACTGGCAGATAAAAACCAGCCAGAAACCCGCGTGCTGATAGCCACTGATGTGCTCAGCGAAGGCCTGAACCTGCAAGATGCCACCCGCCTGATCAATTACGACCTGCACTGGAACCCCGTGCGCCTGATGCAGCGCATTGGCCGCGTAGACCGGCGCATGAACCCCGAGATTGAGAAAAAGCTGGTTAAAGACCACCCCGAAGTTAAAGCCATTCGCGGCACGGTCGAGTACTGGAACTTCTTGCCCCCTGGCGAGCTGGATGAGTTGCTCCAGCTCTACAAAAAAGTATCCAACAAGACCCTGTTGATTTCAAAAACCTTGGGTATTGAAGGCAAAAAGCTTCTCAAACCAGATGACGACTTTGCCGCCCTGCGTGACTTTGACCACGCCTACGAAGGCGAGCCCACGTCGCTGGAAACCATGCACCTTGAATACCAGCGCCTGCTGGCCGTACACACTGACCTGCCCGCCCGGCTTGAGGCACTGCCAGGCCGCGTGTTCAGTGGCAAAGCGCACTTGCAACCCGGCACGCAAGCGGTGTTCTTTTGCTTTGCCCTGCTTGGCAAAGATGCAACGGTGACGGATGCTGAAACAGACACTGATGCCTGGACAGTCGCCGCAGGCCGTACCGCATGGCTGTTGCTTGAACTGCAAAGCGGCAACATCACCAGCGACGCAACAGGCATTGACGCCATCATTCACTGCGAGCCTGAAACACCACGCCGCTGCGAAGTGGCTCAGCCCACACTGGTTGAGGCGCGCAACAAAGTTGAAAAGCATTTGAAAAACGGCTACTTCCGCCAGGTGCAAGCCCCTGTGGGTGTGGGGCCGGTGCTGGTGGCGTGGATGGAATTGAACTGGTAAAGCAAAAAAGTACAGGGATAAAACTTCAAATGGCAACCACATCAAACCCACTGTCTGACCCGCAAGCTGAAAAGCTGCGCCACATTCAAACCATCCCGGCCTTGGTCAAGTACCTTGACGAAGAACTCGGCTGGCCGATAGGCGTTGACGACTGGGAAGATGCCGTGTTTGACTGGCAACCCGAAGAGCTCAACCTCAAGGCTGAGCATCAAGTGGCCATCAAGTCCATCAAGCAGTTGCGCCCCTTAGTTACCGGCCAGCCGTGGGGCATCTTTTTTGTGGACTTTGACAAAGGCCAATTGCCCATCGTGGTGCTGCGCCGCGTGTTGAATGGTTTGGTGATGAAGCGCCGCGTCAAAGGCAGCGGCCACCAGACCTGGTTGGCGCGCGACTTGCTGTTTGTGAGTAGCTTTGGCGAAACCAGCTCGCGTGAAATTGCCTTGGCGCACTTTACTGACGAGTCTGATGTGGGCGACCTGCCCACCCTGCGAGTATTGGGTTGGGACGAGGCCGACACCGCGCTTGAACTGGGCTACACCGCCAGAACCCTCAAACAAAAACTGCGCTGGCCTGCCCACAGCACCACCCAGGCAGAGCAAGACGCCTGGCGCGCCCAGTGGGCAGGCGCCTTCAGCCTCAAATACCGGCAGGTCATCAATGACAGCAAAACGCTGGCGCTTGTGCTGGCTGGCTTGGCTAAAAGCATTCGCAGCCGCGTGAACGCCGTGCTGGCGCTGGAGACGGATAAAGGCCACCTGCGCCAGTTGCACAAG
>JANMIH010000146.1:0-3047 GCA_031375685.1 Polaromonas sp.
GCCAGCACAGCGGCCAGCGTGCCAGCACCTAGCCATGCTTTTGGGTAGTTGAGCACTTTTTGCAGCGAAACTGCGTAGCGGGTTTTAAGCCAGATCTGTGCTTTGGTGTCGCCATGGTCCAGGCTTTTCATCTGCGGCAAGAGGTAATACGCCATCACCGGCGTCACAGTGACGGATACCACCATCGATGCCAGCATGGCCACAATATAGGCTATGGCCAGCGGCTGCATCAGGCGGCCTTCGATGCCCGGCAAAAAGAACAGCGGCACCAGCACCAGCACCACGATCACGGTGGCTATCACAATGCCTGACCGCACTTCAAGTGTGGCCTTTGCAATCAGCTCCAGTGGGCCCATGCGTTTGTTGGGGTGGGCGGCGCGGTCGGTTTTAAGTCGGCGCAGCACGTTTTCAACACCCACCACTGCATCATCGACCAGCTCGCCTATGGCAATCGTCAGCCCGCCGAGTGTCATGGTGTTGATCGACAAACCCAGGTACTTGAACACCAGCACCGTGACCATGAACGAAATGGGTATGGCCACCAGTGAAATCAGCGTGGTGCGCACATTGGCCAAAAAGAAATACAGCACCACCGCCACCACGGCAAACGCCAGCATGAGTTTGCTTTTCAGGTTGTTGACCGACGACTCAATAAAGCTGGCCTGCCGCATGGTGACTTTGGCGTCGCCCATGCCTGCAGGCTGGCCTTTTTTGAGTTCTACCAAAGCGGCTTCAACTTGCTGGGTGAGCTTGACTGTGTCGGCATCAGGCTGCTTTTGGATGCCCAAAATCACTGCGGGCTGGCCGTTCAAGCCCGCGTCGCCGCGTTTAATGGCGGCGGCAAACTTGACATCTGCCACTTGGCTGAGTTGAATCGGCTTACCATTTTGAAAAGCCACCGGCAGGCGCTGCAAGTCTTCAATACGTGTAGTGCGGCCGATATTACGAATCAAATACTCGCGGGAATTAAGCTCCAAAAACCCGCCACTGGTGTTACCTGAAAAGCCTTTAAGCGCTGCGGCGACCGACTCCAGCGTGATACCAAGCGCTGCCATACGTGCGGTGTCGGGCTGCACCTGATACTGGCGCACCTCGCCGCCAATGGGCACGACTTGTGCCACACCGGGGATGGTCAGCAAGCGGGTGCGCATCACAAAGTCGGCATATTCACGCACCGCCATCGGGCTGATTTTGGTAGTGTCAATCGGCAGCGCCAGCAACATGATCTCCCCCATGATGGAGCTGATGGGCCCCATGCCGACGTGCTCAATGCCTTGCGGCAACTGCTCGCGCACCAGTTGCAGCCGTTCGCCCACCATCTGGCGGGCTCGGTAAATGTCGGTACTCCAGTCAAACGTGATGTACACAAACGACAAACCCACGCTGGACACACTGCGAATGCTCTCTACACCCGGTATTCCGCCCATGGCCACTTCAAGGCGGGCCGTGACTTGCTGCTCCACTTCTTCGGGCGCCATGCCGCCAGCTTCTACTTGCAGGGTCACGGTGGGTTTGTTCAGGTCGGGGAAAACGTCAACCGGCATTTTGACGAGCGTGGCTCCGCCCGCAATCATCAGCACAGCCGCGAGCACCAGCACCATCAGGCGGTTGCCCAAAGAGGAATGAATCAATTTGTCAAACATGATCTGCGCAGCCTTTACCGGACTTGGTTGACAAGCGGTGCGCCTTGCGTCACCACCCGGTCACCGGCTTTAAGGCCGTCCACCACTGACACGGTATTGCCGCTGAGCGGCGTAACACGCACGGTACGCGGCACAAAAGTTTCAGCACCCGTGTGTACCCACACCATGTCCTGGTTGCTGGCGTTTTTGATCACTGAAGCGTTGGGCACAGCAAAGCCTTTGACCATTTCCTTGGTTTGCACAATGACTTTGACAGGTTGGTTGACGGCTAGAGGCAAAGGATCTTTGCTTGATGCGGTACGAAACAGAAGCGGAATCGCGCCTTCGCGCAGGGTGCGGCCTGAACCTGTAAAAGTCAGTGCTACGCTGCCTTGTGCGGCTGCGACAGATGCTGATGCGATGTTGTTTGTTAGTCCTGCGTCAAATGCACTGGCTTCGACACTCAAGCGGCTGGGGTCAACAATTTCAAATAGCAACTCGCGCGCATCCACCACCTGACCCGCTACTACATTTGCAGCTGCAATCACGCCTGACACAGGGGCAACAAGCGCTTCAGTTGCCATAATGCTGCCTCCAATCGTTGCGGCTCGCTGCTCTAGGCTGGTCACTTCAAGACGCGCGGCTTCAATGTCTTTTTGCGGCACCGTGCCTTCGAGTTGCTCCAGCCGGGCCACGCGCTTTTTGGCCAACTCTAAGTTGCCGCGCAGCTCGCTGGTTTGCGACTGCTGGTTGGCGCGTTCTATCGCGCTGCTTGACGTACGAACGACTGCCAGCACTTCGCCCTTTTTAACCACCTGACCCAGCACGGGGAAGCCACGCGGGCCGGCCTCTATTCGGCCAGCCTGGGTGGGTTGCACTTTGCCGCCCGAATTGGCGTCAGCTATCACCCGGCCTGTTAGCTCAATGCTTTTGGGCAGGGATTTTTCTTCGGCCATCTCAGTACGAATCTGCAACTGGCGCTGGCTGGGTTTGGGCAAAAAGACGCTGCCGTCGAGCTGGCGCTTGGGCGCGTTGCTGTTACCGGCGGGTGAAGCTTCTTCGCCATGGTCATGGCCAGGGCCAGCTATAGCATCTTTTGTGGCTGTAGCGCTTATAAATAGGGCGTAAAAAGCTACTAAAAGTATAGCGTTTGAGGCGAATTTAGCAGTGCGCTTGCGACGGCGCACCACAGCAGCCGTAATAGCGATCAACAGCAGTGCGCCGCCTGCATAAGCCGCCCAGCGCAGCCAGGGGCGCGGCGCATCATGGGCATGGTCATCCATCAGGTCGCCGATTTTCAGGTCGCTGGCCAGCAAGTCGGTGTCTTTGCCCGCCTGCACAGTAAAACTGACGGCCAAGTCGCCCGGCTTGGTGAACATGTCGTCTTTAAAACTGTAAGTACCGTCGGCCTGTAAAGCAGCAATG
>JANMIH010000154.1:0-9269 GCA_031375685.1 Polaromonas sp.
TGAAGCCTGGCAAGCTGACCGGGTAGCTGACGCGCAGATTGTTGGTTTGCATCACCGCTGGCAAAGAGGCGTTGGCGGGCGCTTCCTGCACGTCCCGCGTCGGCTTGCTGTCCATCAGCTTCTTGGTGTAGGCGTGCTGTGGATTGGCAAAAACTTCTTTCACGCCGCCCTGCTCCACAATCACGCCGTTTTCCATCACCGCAATGCGATCCGCAAACCGGCGCACCAGGTTCAGGTCATGCGTGATCATCAGCACGGCCATGCCGTTTTTGCGCTGCAAGTCGGCCAGCAAATTCAGAATTTGCGTGCGTACGGTCACGTCAAGCGCGGTGGTCGGCTCGTCAGCCAATAACAGCTTGGGCTGGCAGGCCAGCGCCATGGCAATCATGGCGCGCTGGCGCTGACCGCCTGAGAGCTGGTGCGGAAAGCATTTGGAACGCCGCTCAGGCTCACTGATACCGGTTTCTGCTAATAATTTAATAGCTGCTTGCGCCCGGATTGATTGGGCCAGGCCTTGTTTTAATGCCAATATTTCTTCAATCTGGTTGCCCACAGTAAAGAGTGGGTTCAGCGCTGTCATCGGCTCCTGAAAGATCATGGCAATGTCTTGGCCCCGAATGCCGCGCAGCAGGCGCTCGGGCATGCCGAGCAATTCAACCTCGCCTTTGGGCGACTGAAACACCGCGCTGCCGCTGACTTCAGCGTTTTGCACCAGACGCAGCAGGCTGAGTGCGGTGATGGTTTTGCCGGAACCTGATTCACCCACCAGCGCCAGCTTTTCTCCCGGCGCAATGCTGAAGTCAATGCCGTGAACAACCTCTTTGCCTGCAAACGAGATGCGCAGGTCTTTGACTTGGAGAAGCTGACTATTCACAGGTCAGCTTTCCGAGGATCGAGCGCATCGCGCAGCGCATCGCCCATAAACGTCAGCAACAGCAGCGTGATGACCAGCACCGCAAAGGTTGACAGCGATATCCACCACGCATCGATGTTCGCCTTGCCCTGGCTCAGCAACTCGCCCAGCGACGGCGTACCGGGTGGCACGCCCAGGCCTAGAAAGTCGAGCGACGTCAGAGCCAGAATCGCCGCACTCATGCGAAATGGCAAAAACGTGACCACCGGCGTCATGCTGTTGGGCAAGATGTGTCGCCACATGATGTGCAGGTTGCTCACACCCAACGCACGGGCGGCGCGGACGTAATCAAGCTGGCGGTTACGCAAAAACTCGGCGCGCACATAGTCAGACAAGCCCATCCAGCCGAACAAACTGAGCAAAAACAGCAGCAACGCCACGCTGGGCGCAAACACGGCGCTGATAATGATCAGCAAATACAGCTCGGGCATCGAGCCCCAAATTTCAATAAACCGCTGCGCCACCAAATCCGTTTTGCCGCCCGCGTAGCCCTGAATCGCCCCGGTGATCACGCCGATCACCACGCCAATCAGCGTCAGCGCCAGGCCAAACAGCACACTGAGCCGAAAGCCATAAATCAGCTGCGCCAGCAGGTCGCGCCCCCGGTCGTCAGTGCCCAGCAGGTTGTCCCGTGACGGCGCTGACGGATTGGGCGACTTGGCAAAGTAATTGATGGTTTTGGGGCCATAGGGGTTGGGGGCGTAAATCGCCCAGTTGGGCGCTGTTGTCAGCTTGTCTTTGATGAAAGGGTCCAGGTAATCCGCAGGCGTTGCAAAGTCGCCGTCAAAGGTTTTTTCTGAATAATCTTTGGCTATGGGAAAGTACAGATTGCCCTGGTAGCTCACGACCAGAGGCTTGTCGGTCGACAGCACATCTGCGAACAGACTGAGCACCACCAGCGTTGAAAAAAGAACCAGACTCCAAAAACCGAGCTTGTTCTTTTTAAAGCGCAGCCAAGCCCGACGCGAGGGAGATGGCGAGCTCTTCTGCGCTTTATCAAGGTCGCCGTGGAACCGGCTTTGCCGGGCCATCAGCGGCGCCCCCTCGGGGGGGAGGCGGCCAGAGGCCGCTTCGGGGGGGGTAGTCAAATCCTTCATCAATCGAACTTCACACGTGGGTCAACCAGCACATAGCAAAGGTCGCTGATCAGCTTCGTAGCCAACCCGATCAGCGTGAACAAATACAGCGTACCCAGCACCACCGGGTAGTCTCGTCGAATAATGCTTTCATAACTGAGCAGCCCCAGGCCGTCCAGTGAAAACAGCGTTTCAATCAGCAACGACCCGGTAAAAAACGCGCCAATAAAAGCCGCCGGGAAACCCGTGATGATGGGAATCAGCGCATTGCGAAACACATGCTTGTAAAGCACCTGCCGCTCAGACAAACCCTTGGCCCGCGCCGTCATCACATACTGCTTGCGGATTTCTTCGAGAAACGAGTTTTTCGTCAGCACCGCCGTCACGGCAAAGCTGCCCAGCACCATGGCAATGATGGGCAGCATGATGTGCCACAGGTAGTCCACAATTTTTGCACCCAGGCTCAAGGTTTCCCAGTTGCTGGACGTCAGCCCGCGCAGCGGAAACCACTGCAATTGCCCGCCGAACACCACCAGCAGCGCCACGCCCAATACAAAGCCCGGAATGGCATAACCCACCAGCACAATCAGGCTGGTAATGAAGTCAAAGCGTGAGCCAGCCCGCACCGCCTTGGCCACGCCCAGCGGCACGGCTATCAGGTAACTTATGAAAAACGTCCACAACCCTAGGCTGATCGACACCGGCAGCTTTTCTTTGACCAGTTGCCAGACGTCCTTGTTTTGGTAAAAACTTTTGCCCAAATCAAACCGCGCAAACTGACCCAGCATTTGCCAGAAGCGCTCATGCACCGGTTTGTCAAAGCCATACAGCACCTTGATTTCTTCAATGCGTTTGGCGTCCACCCCCTGCCTGCCCCGGTAGCCTGCGCCGGACGCAGCAGCGCTTTCACCACCTGAGTCACGCCCTTGCAATTGCGCCACCATTTGCTCTACCGGCCCGCCGGGGACAAACTGCACCATCGCAAACGTCAGCAGCAGCACGCCGAACAGGGTCGGAATCATCAGCAGCAGACGTTTGAGGATATAGCTGGCCATATGTCGTGTTTTTTTATTTGTTTTTGGCTGATGCCCACCAGGTGCTCATGGCCCAATTGCCAGCGTCATAGTACGGTGGAATCACCGTCGGCAACACAAACTGCCCCGGCCGGTAGCCGATCAAAAACGCATCACCGTAATACTGCGGCACTGAGTAATGGCCATGCGTTAACACCCGGTCCAGGGCGCGCATGGCCGTTGCCAAGTCGGGCCGCGTTGTGGCGGTAACAACTTTTTGCAGCAGGGCATCCACAGCAGGGTCAGCAATGCCCCAGATGTTCGACGAGCCGGGCGTTTTTGCAGCCTCAGAGCCAAACCGCTCAATCAGCTCACCGCCGGGCGCGGTGCTGCCCGGCAAGCGTGCAGTGGTCAGCTCAAAGTCAAACGCGTCCATTTTTTGCTTGCTTAAGGAAAAGTCGACCATGCGGTATTGCAAGTTAATTCCGAGCTTTTCAAGCGCCTTTTGAAACGGCCCCACAACGCGAATCAACGACGGCTGGTCGCTTAAAAACTCCATGGTGAAAGCCTCACCCTTGGCGTTGCGCAGCGCGCCGTCCTTGTATTCCCAGCCTGCTTCTTTGAGCAGTGCCTGGGCTTTGCGCAGGTTCTCGCGCAGGCTGGCAGGTGGGGCTGTGGTGGCACCTACAGGCACAGGGCCAAAGATTTCTGGCTTCAATTTGTCCCGCAGTGGCTCCAGCAGCGCCAGCTCGTCCGGTTTGGGCAGGCCTTCGGCGTGAAACTCGCTGTTCGGAAAGTAACCATTCACCCGTTTGTAAATACCGTAAAACAGCTGGCGGTTCATCCATTCAAAATCCATCGCCAGGCCAATCGCCTGCCTGACGCGAACGTCCTGAAACTTTGGCTTGCGCAGGTTAAACACATAACCCTGAAAGTCGCCGGGGTTGCGGTTTTCAAACGCACGCTTGACCAGTTCGCCCGACGTGAACTGCTTGCCCGTGTACTGCCGCGCCCAGTTGCGCGATATGAATTCCCGCATGAAGTCGTATTCACCGGCCTTTAACCCTTCAAAACGCGAGGTTTCGTCCAGATAAATCTTGAAGGTGATGCGGTCAAAGTTGAACTGCCCCTTGCGCGTGGGCAAGTCCGCCGCCCAATAGTTGGCATCACGCACATAGGTGATGTCGCGGCCCATCTTGTTGTTGGGCAGCTTGTAGGGGCCCGAGCCGATGGGGATGTCGGCGACAATTTTGTCGAACGGTTTGCCGCCACCCCACTTGGCACTGAACACCGGCATGCCGCCCACCACCAGCGGCAGCTCGGGGTTGGGCGTGGCAAAGTCAAAGCGCACCACCCGTTCGCTGACCACCACCACGCCTTTGACCTCCGCATAAATCGTGCGGAACTGCGGCGCGGCCAGCTTGCTGACCAGTTGGGTGTACGAGTGCAGCACATCAGCGGCCAGCACGTGTGAGCCATCATGAAATTTGGCTTTTGGGTTAAGGCGGAATGTGGCAGACAGCTTGTCGGCTGCCACTTCCACATCCTCAGCCAGCAAGCCATAAGCCGTGGTGGGTTCTTCAGAGTTGCCGACCAGCAGGCTTTCAACCAGCAGCGTGCTCAGGCCAAACGGTGCTGTGCCCCGCAGCGTGTACGGGTTGAACTTGTCGAAGTTGGTGGGGCGCGTGGGCGGCACCATGCGGATCTCGCCACCCTTGGGCGCAGCCGGGTTGACATAGCTGAAATGCGTAAAGCCCGGCGGGTACTTGATGTCGCCAAACTGGGCATAGGCGTGCGCTGACCAGGTGCTCGAATGAGCTATCAACATCAGAAAAACCATAAGCACGCGCATGTCACAATTCTGCAAGATTTTTCACAAGGAATACGTCATGGGTTTTTTAACTGGCAAAAAATTATTGATCACCGGCGTACTGAGCAACCGCTCCATCGCCTACGGTATCGCCAAGGCCTGCAAGGCCCAGGGTGCTGAGCTGGCTTTTGCCTATGTGGGCGAGCGCTTCAAGGCACGCATCACCGAGTTTGCGGCCGACTTTGACTCCACCCTGGTCTTTGACTGCGACGTGGGCAGCGACGAGCAGATCACCCAGCTTTTCACCGACCTCGCCAAAGTCTGGCCAAAGTTTGATGGCTTTGTCCACAGCATTGGCTTTTCGCCCAAAGAAGCGATTTCAGGCGACTTCCTGGAAGGCCTGTCGCGCGAAGGCTTCAGAATCGCCCACGACATCAGCGCCTACAGCTTCCCGGCGATGGCCAAGGCGGCGCTGCCGTACCTGAACGACAAATCAGCCCTGCTGACGCTGACCTACCTGGGCGCGCTGCGCGTGCTGCCCAACTACAACACCATGGGCCTGGCCAAAGCCAGCCTGGAGGCGTCGGTGCGTTACACCGCCGAGTCGCTGGGCCCCAAGGGCATCCGCGTCAATGGCATCAGCGCTGGGCCGATCAAAACCCTGGCGGCCAGCGGTATTGCGGGTTTCAGCAAGATATTAGGCGCAGTGGCCGCCGCCGCGCCCATGCGCCGCAACGTGACGATTGAAGAAGTCGGCAACGTCGCCGCGTTTTTGATGAGCGATTTGGCCAGTGGCGTGACGGGCGAAATCACCTATGTGGATGGCGGCTTTAGTCAGGTGGTGGGCGGGATTGCCGAGCCAGTTGCAGCGGCTTAAAAGCCTGAAAATGGCCGAAAACTGCTGTTTTTACCCATCAAATCGGCCTCAAGCCCAATGAATACGGATGCAAGCAGCTCCTTAAAACGTAGCGTTCTTGCGCTGCTGATGGCTGCGGGTTTTTGTACCGTGCCTGTTGCGTTGGCAACTGACGCCAAACCGCCGCTGATGCTGGCCAATGTGTACCACCCCGGCGTGCAGCTGGCTGACTACTGGGTAAGCGAAAAATACGACGGTGTGCGCGGTTACTGGGACGGCGAAAAGCTGCGCACACGCGGCGGCCAGCCAATTAACGCCCCCACCTGGTTTACCGTCAACTGGCCGAAAACACCCATGGACGGCGAGTTGTGGGCCGGGCGCGGGCTGTTTCAAAAAGCGGTATCCACCGTGCGCCAGCAAAGCCCAGATGACGCAGCCTGGCGCGGCATCAGGTTCATGGTGTTTGACTTGCCAGCCGAGCCGGGCACGTTTACTGATCGGCTGACAACGCTGAATAACGTCGTTAGCAAAATGGCCGTGCCGTGGGTTCAAGCGGTTGCGCAAAGCAAAGTCACCAGCCACGCGGCGCTGCAAAACCAGCTCAAGCAGATCACCAAGGCAGGCGCTGAAGGGCTGATGCTGCACCGCGGCAGCTCGCTGTACAAAGGCGTGCGCAATGACGACTTGCTCAAAGTCAAAACCCATGACGATGCCGAGGCAAAAGTCGTGGGGCACATCCCCGGCAAAGGCAAATACGCAGGCCAGCTGGGTGCGCTGCTGGTTGAAATGCCATCGGCAAATGGCAAACCGGCCCAACGGTTTAAGCTGGGTACAGGCTTGAGCGACGCGCAACGGCAAAACCCGCCAGCCATTGGCAGCCGGGTGACGTACCGCTTTCGCGGATTGAACGACAGCGGCATCCCCCGGTTTGCCAGTTTCATGCGGGTTCGGGATGAATAGCGCATCATTTTTGCTATTGATTCAGAAGCTGCTTGCGCCCGTATTTGTTGGTTAAAACCCATTTTTGACAGGTTAAAAATGATGATTTCCATTCCCTCAGCCTTCTCCAGCAGCTACGCACAGGCCCGTATCAAGTTTCTGGAAGCCGCAGCCACCGCTGGCCTGACTGTCCAGTCGCACCTCCACCCCCTCAAAGGCCGTGACGGTGAAGACTTGGCCATGGACGTGGCCCGCGATGGGCCGCTGGATGCTGCAAATTTGCTCATCATCAGCAGCGCCTGCCACGGCGCAGAAGGCTATTGTGGCAGCGGCGTGCAGGTGCATGCGCTGCACGATGCCGAATGGCTTGCAAAAGCACGCGCATCTGGCACAGCGGTTTTGTACATCCATGCGCTCAACCCGTATGGCTTTTCACACATTCGACGGACCACCCACGAAAACGTGGACTTGAACCGCAATTTTCAGGACTTCTGCAAGCCCCTGCCAGTCAACGCCGCCTACCGCGCGCTGCACGCACTGGCGTTGCCCGAGCAATGGCCGCCTGACGCAGCCAACCAGGCGGCGATTGCCGACTTTATTGCCAAAAATGGCGAAGCTGCTTTTCAGTCCGCCATTACGCAGGGCCAGCACGAGTTTGCTGATGGCCTTTTCTACGGCGGCAATAGCGCCACGTGGAGCAACCAGACTTTGCGTGGCGTGCTGCGCCAGCACGGGTCCCAAGCCAAAACATCGCATGGATAGACCTGCACACCGGCCTGGGCGCCAGCGGCCACGGCGAACGCATCTGGGCGGGCAAAGACGATGCGGTAGCGATTGCGCGCGCCAGAGCCTGGTGGGGTGGCGGCCAGGACGGCAACGCTGCGACACCCATCACCTCGATTTACGACGGCTCGTCCACCTCTGCGTTTTTAACCGGCCTGATGTGGCACGCCATCGGCCAGGAAGCGCCCCAAGCCGAGTACACCGGCATCGCCATGGAGTACGGCACCGTGCCGGTGCTGGACGTGATCACCGCCTTGCGCGCTGAGCATTGGCTGAACAACCACCCAGAAGCACCGCCAGAGCTGGCCAAACAAATCAAAGTGCAAATGATGAATGCGTTTTACACCGACACAGACCTGTGGCGCGGCCAGATCATCAGCCAGGCCCGGCAGGCGATGTTTCAGGCGGTGGATGGGTTGCAAAGCATCAACTGAAATAAACCGAAACATTTCGCCACCGCCCAGACAAGATTTATATGCGCCCGCCGGGCACCATCAAGGCTTCTTAACAACGCCTTCGAAGGACGCATCATGAAACTCTGGATTAAACGCACACTGGCCGCCGCTCTCGGCGTAACGTTGGTAATCGGCTCACTGTCTGCCTGCTCAGGTGGTCGCCACGGCGGCAAGATGTCAGAGGCCGACATGTCTGAAAAACAAACCAAAATGGTTGAATATGCCGGTAAAAAGCTGGACTTGAACGATGCCCAAAAGCAGCGTTTGAGCGTGCTGGGCGACAAGCTGCGTGAGCAGCGCACCGCCCTGATGGGCAAAACTACAGACCCACGTGCCGAGCTGCAAAGCCTGGTGGCTGGCACGACACTCGACAAAGCCAAAGCCCAGGCCATGGTTGAAGAAAAAACCGGCGCCCTACGCAGCAAAAGCCCTGAAGTGATTGCCGCTGCCGCTGACTTTTACGACAGCCTGAACCCCGCGCAGCAACAGCAAGTGCGTGACCTGATGCAGCGCCGCCGGGGCTGGGGTGGTTGATCTCATTGGTGTTGCCATAGGCGCAGTGGCTGCCTTGGTCGTGGTGGCGGTGGGGATTTATTTCACCCGCAATCGCGACCCCTGGTGAAACGCCAAATCAGAAACGGCAGAATGCAGCATGTCAAAAATTCTGCTGATTGACGACGACGAACAACTGGCCGCACCGCTGGCTGTGTACTTCAAACGCTTTGACTTGCAGCTTGAAAGCGCCACCCGCCCCAGCTTGGGCCTTGCCAAGCTGAGCGGTGGCGGCTTTGACGCCGCCATTCTGGACGTGATGCTGCCCGAGATGGACGGCTTTGAGCTGTGCCGCACGATTCGCAAAGATTCCAGTAGGGGCGCCGGTGCGATCAATGATATTCCCATCATCATGTTGACCGCGCGTGGCGAGGTCATGGACCGCGTGGTCGGCCTGGAGTTGGGCGCAGATGACTATTTGCCCAAGCCGTTTGAGCCGCGCGAGTTGGTCGCGCGACTGCAAACGGTGCTGCGCCGCCGACGCGCTCCCATCGAAACCCATAAGCTGATATTTGACGGTCTGCAAATTGACCTGGATACCCATGCCGTGATGCGCCATGGAGAACTGGTGGAGTTGACCGGCACCGAGTTTGAGCTGTTGTGCGTGCTTGCCAAAGAGCCAGGCAAAGTGTTCAACCGAGACGATATCCTGAACCGCCTGCGCGGGCATGAGGCAGACTTGTTCACCCGTGCGGTTGATATTGTCGTGAGCCGCTTGCGCAAAAAGCTGGAGCCATTGGATTGCATTAAAACTTTGCGCAACGCGGGCTATTCGTTGGCGTTGGCGCGGTTGTGATTTCGTCTTTGAAGCCTGCCGCACCCCGTCGCTGGTCGCACCGCCTGCGCCATTCGCTTCGCTGGCGATTGCTGGC
>JANMIH010000159.1:0-2658 GCA_031375685.1 Polaromonas sp.
CGCTGTCTAACCCGGCAATTTTGGCGGCTCTGAAGCGGCGCTCACCGGCAATGATTTCGTATTTGCCGTCGTTCGGTCCGGCAGTCAAACGCCGCACCAAGATCGGCTGCATGATGCCTTGCGCCTTAATGGACTCGGCCAGCTCGTAGAGCGCCCCTTCGTCCATGCGGGTACGCGGCTGGTATTGGCCAGCCACCATGTCAGTCAGACGTAACGAGGCGGGCAAGCCAGGGCTGGTTAAACTGGAGTCAACGCCGTCAGCAGAGTCGCTGACTTTGGGGCCCAGCAATGCTTCGAGTCCGCGGCCCAGGCCTTTTGGTTTTTTGGTGACCATGTTGTGTTTATCTTTCAAGTTTCATCAAATTTATTCGGCCGGATTGCCACCCAATGACCGCAGCACGCCGCGCCACAAGGCATCCCGCTCTTCGTAAGGCTGCGGGTCTTGCCTGCCGCTGGCTTGCTCCCAAACCGAGGTCAACACCATCACGATGCCGGTTGACGGCTGGATATAAATCGCTTGGCCATGGATGCCCTGCATGGCAAAGGTGCGCTCTTTCATGGGCATCAGCCAGAACTGGTAGCCGTAGCCAAAGTACGGCGTGGCCTTGCGCGGCTTGAAGGTGTCAGGTTGGCGAGCTGGGTCGGTGGCGTCGAGTAAATAGTCGCGCGATACGATTTGTTGGTCGCCGACCTTGCCATCATTGGCAACCAGCAAGCCCAAGCGTGCCCAGTCGCGCAGGCTGGCATTGAAAGCACCATAGGCCTGCTCCTGGCCGTCCGCGCCAATGCGCCAGTAGGCGTCGTGCTCAGCACCCATGGGTTGCCACAACCACTCGCGCGTCAGCTCGCCCATGTTTTTACCCGTGGCAGCAGTCAGGATGCGGCCGAGCACATCGGTCTCGGCACTGGCGTAAACAAACTTTTGCCCCGCTGGCGAATGCCGGTCGGCAATCGACCGCAGCACATCGACAGGGGTACCTGCACCTGGCGCGCCTGCACTGGCACGAGACAGGCGCGAAATGTCGTCGCTGCCGTCATAACGCTCGGAGAATGTGAGGCCGGAGCTCATGCGCAGCAACTGTCGTACGGTGGTTGCGCCGTAGGGGCTGCCAGCCAGCACTTTGGCATAGGTGTCTGCCGTGTCGTCCAGCGACTTGATGCTACCGCGCTGTAGTGCCACGCCCACCAACAAGGCAGTGACGCTTTTGGACATCGAAAACGATAAAAATCGCGCGTCGTCTTTGCGGCCATAGCGGTAATGCTCGACCACGATCTCGCCGTTCTTCAACACCAGCAAGCCGGTGGCACGCTGGCGCTCCAGGTACTCAGCCAGCGTGTAGCCAATATTGCGGTAGCGGTAAGTAATGGCTGCTGGCTGGGCTGCCTTGGTCAGTGGTTTGACGTCGGCCGCTTTGCTGACGAGTCGGGTCTGGATACCCGGTACCGTGTGCATGGCGGACCAGGCGCCCACGCGGTTCGTGGTGCCGTACCAGGTGTTGGCGTTGCCGACCGGATAGTTCAGAGACTTGCCCAGCAAGGCTTCGTCAGGCTCGGCCAGGGCAGGCAGGCTGATGGCGGCAACCATGATCAGCAGCGTTTTGATGAGCGGTCTGTGCATGATGGTCATACGGTGATGTTGATGAGCCGCTGAAGTTCTGCATGCGCTTGAGGCCAGTCGCCCAGGCCACTGTCGGCGTTGATATGGCCACGCTGGCTGATTTCAATAAACGTTGCATGCCATGCGGATGCAAATCGCCGCGCTTTGTCAATGCCGCAAAATGGGTCGTTGCTGGACGCAAACACCACGGCCTCAAATGGCAGCTTTTGCAGCGGCACGACCCAGCCGGGCAACATCTGGCTAACGTCTTCACGCTCGGTGTCAGGCGGTGCGACCAGGAGCGCGGCCTTGACGAGATGCGGGTTTTTAGAATGCGCCGCCCACGCCGCAACCGTCAGGCAGCCCAGACTGTGGGCGACCAGTACAGCAGGCTCGGTGCAACTCAGCAACACATCTTCAAGCCGGGCGATCCAGTCACCGCGCAATGGGCGCTGCCAGTCGTGTTGCTCTACCCGCTGGTAGCCGTGCTCGCGCTCCCAGCGGCTTTGCCAATGGTCGGGGCCGCTGTTTAGCCAGCCAGGCAGGATGAGGACGTTGCTGGGGCTCATATGCGCGTCGATAAATAGCTATTATTTTTATAGCTGCTTGCGCCCGTGTTCATTGGGCTGCGGGCATATTTGATACCTGAAAACAGCATTTTTTAGGTATTTTGAGGCGTTTTTACAGGGTTTTGATCCGTGCAACCATCTCTTCAGCAAACGTCACAAACGCCTGCGCGCCCTTGGATGCCGGGTCAAAAGCCACGCCGGGCAAGCCGTAGCTGGGTGCCTCGGCCAGGCGTACGTTGCGCGGGATGACAGTGTTGAACACCTTGTCGCCGAAATGATCTTTGAGTTGCTCGCTGACCTGCTGCTGCAAGGTGATGCGCGGGTCAAACATGACGCGCAGCAAGCCAATGATGGCCAAGTCTTTGTTCAAGTTGGCGTGCACCTGCTTGATGGTGTTGACCAGGTCTGTCAGGCCTTCGAGCGCAAAGTATTCGCACTGCATCGGCACGATCACGCCGTGCGCGCAGCACAGGCCGTTGAGTGTCAACATGC
>JANMIH010000161.1:0-6378 GCA_031375685.1 Polaromonas sp.
GATTTTTGGCGATTTGGCGATGAAGCCGCGCGGTATGGTGCTGGTCACCGGCCCTACCGGCTCAGGCAAGTCCACCACGCTGGCAGCCATGGTCAACTACCTGAACGAAAACGAGTATGGCCACATCCTGACGGTAGAAGACCCGATCGAGTTTGTGCATGAATCCAAAAAGTGTCTGATCAACCAGCGTGAGGTGGGCCCGCACACCCTGAGCTTTCAAGCCGCGCTCAAATCCGCTTTGCGTGAGGACCCGGACGCCATTCTGGTCGGTGAGATGCGTGACCTGGAAACCATTCGCCTGGCCATGTCGGCGGCTGAAACGGGACACCTGGTGTTTGGCACACTGCACACATCCAGTGCCGCCAAAACGATTGACCGGATCATCGACGTGTTTCCGGCAGAAGAAAAAGAAATGATCCGTTCGATGTTGTCAGAGTCATTGCAGGCCGTCATCTCGCAAACATTGTGCAAGACCAAAGACGGCCAGGGCCGGGTGGCGGCGCATGAAATCATGCTGGGCACGAGCGCCATTCGCAATCTGATTCGAGAAGCCAAAGTAGCCCAAATGTATTCGTCGATCCAAACCGGCAACAGCGTGGGCATGCAAACGCTGGACCAAAATCTGACGGATCTGGTCAAGCGCAACGTGATTTCTGCGGCTGAAGCGCGCGGAAAAGCCAAAATCCCCGAGAATTTCCCCGGCTAAAAATGTCGCCCCCATGGTTGCTCACTGCGTGTAGCGCCCTGCCCCCCCCCGAGGGGGCCGCTGCGCCTGCGGCCTGGCAAAGCCAGTTCCGCGGCCCCTGCTTGAGGATGCGGGGATTTTTCTGTCGTTACCAGACATGACCGTGCTGTTTGCGGTCAGTATTTAATCGGAGTTAGCAATGGAACGCGACCATGCCAGTAAATTCATCAACGATCTTTTAAAGCTGATGGTCAGCCGCAATGGCAGTGACCTGTTCATCACTGGCGACTTTCCGCCCGCCATGAAGGTGGACGGCAAAATCACCAAAGTCTCGCCGCAGCCGCTCAATGCTGGCCATACGCTGGCGTTGGCGCGCGCCATCATGAACGACAAGCAGGCCGCAGAATTTGAACGCACCAAAGAATGCAACTTTGCCATCAGCCCACCGGGCGTGGGGCGGTTTCGTGTCAATGCCTTCATTCAGCAAGGCAAGGTCGGCATGGTGATGCGGGTGATTCCAACTGAGTTGCCAACGATTGACGGGCTGGGTGTGCCCCAAGTGCTCAAGGAAGTGGTCATGGCCAAGCGCGGCCTGACGATCTTGGTCGGTGCTACGGGTTCGGGCAAGTCCACCACGCTCGCAGCGATGGTCGATTGGCGCAATCAAGAATCGTATGGCCACATCATCACGATTGAAGACCCGGTCGAGTTTGTCCACCCGCATAAAAACTGCGTCATCACCCAGCGTGAAGTGGGGCTGGACACTGACAGCTGGGAAGCCGCGCTTAAAAACACGCTCCGCCAGGCACCGGATGTGATTTTGATGGGTGAGGTGCGCGACCGCGAAACCATGGAACACGCCATCGCCTTTGCAGAAACCGGCCACCTGTGCCTGTGTACCCTGCATGCCAACAGTGCCAACCAGGCGCTGGACCGCATCATCAACTTCTTTCCTGAAGAGCGCCGTGCGCAATTGCTGATGGACTTGTCGTTAAATCTTAAAGCGATGGTGTCGCAGCGCCTCATCCCCAAGCAGGACAGCAAGGGCCGTGCGGCTGTGGTGGAGGTGATGCTGAACACGCCGCTGATATCTGATTTGATCTTCAAAGGTGAAGTCTCCGAGATCAAGGAGATCATGAAGAAAAGCCGCAATCTGGGCATGCAAACCTTTGACCAGGCGCTGTTTGACGCTTATGAAACCAACGTCATCACCTACGAAGACGCCTTGCGCAATGCAGACTCGGTCAACGATCTGCGGCTTCAAATCAAGCTCAATTCCCAGCGCGCCAAATCCATTGATCTGGCTGCGGGAACTGAAGGCTTTGCCATTGTTTAATTGTTTTATACCCACCCCATGTCAACTATCAATACCAAAACCTACGAATCTACAACGCCCCTGAACGTCGCCTTTTTAGGTCTGGGCGTGATGGGTCACCCAATGGCTGGTCATCTGGCCACAGCAGGTCACCAGGTCAGCGTTTACAACCGGACGGCTGCAAAATCAGAAGCGTTTTGTGCTGAATTCAAGGGTGCAAGCCACGGTTTAACACCCAAATCCGCAGTCCATGACGCTGACATTGTGTTTTGCTGTGTGGGCAATGATGACGATTTGCGCAGTGTGGTGCTCGGGCCTGATGGTGCGTTCGCGGGCATGAAGCCTGGCGCTGTGTTGGTCGACCACACCACCGCGTCTGCCGACGTTGCACGCGAGCTTTATGCCGCTGCCAAAAACCTGGGTCTGCATTTTGTAGATGCGCCCGTGTCTGGCGGCCAGGCAGGGGCGCAAAACGGCGCCCTGACAGTGATGTGCGGCGGTGATGCAGCGGCTTTTGATGCCGCCAAACCTGTTGGCATGGCGTTTTCAAAGGCTTTCACATTGATGGGTGCGAGCGGCGCTGGCCAGCTGACCAAAATGGTGAACCAGATTTGCATCGCGGGACTGGTGCAAGGCTTAAGCGAAGCGGTCGCCTTCGGCCAAAAAGCCGGGCTGGATGTGAATCAGGTGCTGGACGTGATTGGCAAGGGTGCAGCGCAGAGTTGGCAGCTCGACAACCGTGGCAAAACCATGGTGGCCGACAAATTTGACTTTGGTTTTGCTGTCGACTGGATGCGCAAAGACCTGGGGCTGGTGCTGGACGAGGCCAAACGCAACGGCGCACGCCTGCCTGTCACGGCGCTGGTTGACCAGTTTTATTCTGATGTACAAGCCTTGGGCGGCCAGCGCTGGGACACGTCCAGCCTGATCAAGCGCTTGAAATAAATAGCCCCCACGCTTTTGGCTACGCCGCTCTTCGAGAACACTTCGTGTAACACGCTGCACCTTGCAGGCCGCCGCTTGCCAGAGGCTTCGCTTCTGTCGCCTGTGCGAACCTGCTCAGGCGGGTTTGGAGCCGCGGGCTCCAGCCCCGAGGAGGCTAATCTTCCTTGGGGCGGCCCGGCGGAAAATTAATCAGTTGCCCGCAGGCTTGGCCGCAGCCGGCGGTGTGGCAGGCGTTGGCAATTGCCGCGCCAGCTCTTCTTCGCTGATGATTTCGAAAATGCGCACCACTTTTTGCACACCCGGCGTGCTGCGTGCCACGGCTGTGCCCCGGTCAGCCTCGCGCTGGGTGACACGGCCCATCAGGTAAGTGGTGCCGCGTTCTGTCACCACCCGAAAAGAATTGGCAAACAGGTCTTTGGCGTCCACCAGCTGCGCTCTGACCCGTCCCGTGACCAGCACATCTGACGAGCGCTGCGTCAGGCTGGAGTTGCCAAGTACTGCCAGTTCATTGACCACTGACTTCACGTTTTCAACCCGCGAGACAATTTGCTCAACCACCAGTTTGTCTTGCGCGGTAGGCACCTCACCCGTCAGCAGTACCTGGCGGTTATAACTGGTCACATTGACATGAACCCGGTCCCCCACATTGCTGCGGATTCGGCTGGTGCTGCGCAGCTCAATGCCTTCGTCTTCCAGTTGTGCGCCCGATGTTCGCCGGTCGTTGGCCACCAGCGTGCCACCCACCACGGCCCCGCCCACCACCAGGGGAACGCAGCCAGCCAGCAGGCTCACTGTCAGCGCAGATGCGACGGCAATTGCCGTCACGCGGATGGTCATTGATTTGTTCATGTTGAAGAAGACTCCTGATCACCAAGTAACTGGGTATCCACACCGTCGCAAATACAGTGCAGGACAAGCAAATGCACTTCCTGGATTCGCGCTGTGCGGTCATGTGGCACGCAAATGTGCACATCGGTTTCGCGCAGCGCGTGGGTGATTTTGCCGCCGCCTTTACCCGTCAACGCCACCACGGTCATTTCGCGCTCATGCGCCGCTTCAATGGCCGCCAGCACGTTGCCCGAGTTACCGCTGGTGCTCAGTGCCAGCAGCACATCACCCGCACCGCCAAAGGCCCGCACCTGCTTGGAAAAAATCACATTGAAGTCGTAGTCGTTGGCAATGGCCGTCAGGATGGAGCTGTCGGTCGTCAACGCAATGGCGGCCAGCTCAGGCCGCTCACGTTCATACCGGCCCACAAACTCCGCCGCAAAGTGCTGCGCATCCGCAGCAGAGCCGCCATTGCCGCACGCCAGCACCTTGCCGCCGCTGGTCACACTGGCCAAAATGGCCTGCACGGCCGCCGCAATGGGCTTTGACAAAACCTGAGCCGACTGGTACTTCAGGTCGGCGCTGTCGATAAAGTGCTGTTCAATTCGTTGTTCGAGCATGCGGCAATGATAGCGGGTTGGGTCAGTGGAAATTTCTAGCTTTCACATCAACTTACAACTTGGCACGGGTCAAAACGCATCAAAAGCAGACCGCAGCCACTCAATCACTGGCGCATCCCCAACCCCCAGCCCACCGTGAATCAGCACCACATCAAACCGGCAAGGTGGCAGGGTTTTAAAGCGCATCAAGTAGTGCCTTGCAGCAAACACAATGCGCCTTTGCTTGACGGCGCTGATGCTGGCACCTGCGCCGCCGTGGGACTGGCTGGCGCGCTGGCGTACTTCTGCCAACACCAGTGTGCCGTCGGTGTCTTTCATGATGAGGTCAATCTCGCCGCCGCCGCGCCCGGGTGTCCGATAATTGGCCTGAAGCAACGTCAGGCCAGCACTTTGTAAATGCGCCAGCGCCAGGTGCTCCGCTGCATCGCCCACGGTCTTGGTGGTAACCTGACCTTTTGGCGGTTTGCCTGTGACTGCCGTCGCCGCTTTTTTGGAAAACCACATTGAACGCTTCTTTCGAAATGGCCTTGGCCGCAGCCAAAGCCGCTGCTGGCATGCAGCATTATCCGCAGGGCATGCTGTATGTGGTGGCCACGCCGATTGGCAACCTGGCCGACATCAGTTTGCGGGCGCTGCATGTGCTGCAACTGGCCGACTGCATTGCGTGTGAAGACACGCGTCACACGCAAGGCTTGCTGCGCCAGTTTGGCATCGACAAGACCCTGCTGGCTGTGCATGAACATAACGAGCAGGAAGCCGCTGTCGGCGTGATTGACCGGTTGCGGCGCAATGAGCGCGTGGCCTATGTCAGCGATGCAGGCACGCCCGCTGTCAGCGACCCCGGTGCGCGGCTGGTGGCCGCCGTTCGCAGCGCAGGCTTGGACGTGATGCCTTTGCCCGGCGCCAGCAGCGTGACCACCGCTTTGAGTGCGGCGGGCATGGCAGGGGATTCAGGTTTTGTTTTTGCGGGCTTTTTGCCCAGCAAGGCGGGCGAGCGTGACCAGGCCATCATGGCCTTGCAGTCCGAGCCCAAAGCGGTGGTCATCATGGAGGCCCCCCACCGCATTGAGGCCCTGGCGCTGGCCATGACGCCGCTGGGTGAAAGACCCGTCACCATCTGCCGCGAGCTGACCAAACAGTTTGAAGAAATCGCCACCGTGGCTGTGAATCAGTTTGCAAGCTGGGTGGCGGCAGGCACGCAACGAACGCGCGGCGAATTTGTGCTGGTGTTGCACCCTGCCGCGCAAGCCTTGCCCAAAGACGATGGCCAGCGGGTGCTGCGCCTGTTGCTGGCTGAATTGCCGCTTAAAACCGCTGTCAAACTGGCCGCTGACATCACCGGTGCGCCGCGCAATGATTTGTATGACACAGCGCTGAAACTGAAAAACAATGAACCCGAACGCGGATAAGTTGTGGCCCGGCCCGCGCTGGGCACTGGCGGTGCTGCTGGCGCTGCTGGGCATGCTGGGCCCGTTTTCAATTGACACCTACCTGCCGGCCTACACCGGTATCGCCAAGTCACTGGGTGCCACGCCGATTGAGATGCAGCAAACACTGTCGGCCTACCTGTTTGGTTTTGCCTTCATGAACCTGTTTCATGGCGCGCTGGCCGACAGTTTTGGCCGCCGCCCGGTGGTGCTCTGGGGCGTTGCCATGTTCACAGTGGCCTCTGCGGGTTGCGCGCTGTCGCAAAGCATTGAACAACTGGTGTTTTTCAGGGCGCTGCAAGGCTTGTCGACCGGGGCGGGCATTGTGGTGTCGCGTGCCGTGATACGCGATATGTTTCCGCCGGCCCAGGCGCAGCAGGTGATGAGCCAGGTGACGATTTATTTTGGCGTGGCCCCCGCCGTTGCGCCCATTGTTGGCGGCTGGCTGTTTGTATTCTTAGGCTGGCACAGCATTTTCTGGTTTTTAACCGGCGTGGGCGCTTTGCTGTGGGCGGCCAACTTCAGGTACTTGCCTGAAACGCTGCACGCTGACCAGCG
>JANMIH010000205.1:0-8289 GCA_031375685.1 Polaromonas sp.
AGTTATTGCAACTCAGATTTGCGGTCTTTAGCGTAGCGCGTGAATGAACGAAAAAGTATTTTGGAACTGTCATGAATCTGATTCAAACCCTTGAGCAAGAAGAAATTGCTCGCCTGAACAAAACCATCCCTGTGTCGCCAGGTGCGTACACAGGGATGGTTTTGTTCAGGCGAGCAATTTCTTCTTGCTCAAGGGTTTGAATCAGATTCATGACAGTTCCAAAATACTTTTTCGTTCATTCACGCGCTACGCTAAAGACCGCAAATCTGAGTTGCAATAACTTCAGTTGCAGTGGCCGCCAGAGGACCGAAAAGCCCTCGATTATAGCAATTTACGGCTTTGAAACGGATTTTTCAGTCGCCGATGCCAAAAAAGCCTCGTCTTTGGCCGTCAACTGCCCAGCCACACGCGCTCTATCAACCAGTTCTGGCCGCGTTTGCTGGGTCAAAGCCAGCCGCTGCTCACGTCGCCAGCGCTCAATCAGGGCATGGTTGCCCGACATCAAAACATCTGGCACAAATTGCCCTTGCCAGTCTTCGGGCCGGGTGTAATGCGGGCAGTCCAGCAGGCCGTCCAGCGCGGGGTTAAAACTGTCGAACTGGTGACTGCCTTCGTCATTGAGCACCCCGGGTTGCAACCGGGCCACCGCATCGAGCAAGGCCATGGCGGCTATTTCGCCGCCAGACAACACAAAGTCGCCCAGACTGATCTGGTGGGTCACGTACTGGTCGATAAAGCGCTGGTCGATGCCTTCGTATCGGCCACAGAGCAACACGGCACCAGTGCTTGAAGACCAGCCTTCGACAGCGCTGTGGGTCAATTTTTTACCAACGGGAGAAAAAAGGATAACCGGGTCATTGCTGCTAGCCCGCTCAACGCATATCGCCGCCAGGCACAAGGCCAGTGGCTCGGCCAGCATCACCATGCCGGGCCCGCCACCAAAGGGTCTGTCATCTACCCGGCGGTAGTTACCTTCAGCAAAATCGCGCGGGTTCCACAACTTGACCTCGACCAGCCCGGATTCATAGGCACGCCGCGTGACACCGCTGGTAAGAAACGGCGCGAATATTTCAGAAAAAAGAGTGATGACATCAAAGCGCATGGTGAATGTCAATCAAAAAGACTCAGTAATCAGGTTGCCAGTCAACCGTGATCAATTTGCCAGCCGTATCAACCGAATCCACATAAGCCGACACAAACGGTATCAAGCGTTCTTCAGTTTTCAGGCTGCCATCTTCTTGGCTCATTTGGTATTCAACGCATAGCACCGAGTTGGGTCCGGTCGCCATCAAATCGCGTACACAACCCAAATCAGCACCTTCACGGTTAACCACATTCAGACCTATCAGATCAACCCAGTAATACTCGTCTTTGGAGGCTTGGGGAAAAGCACTGCGTGGCAAAAAGATGCGACAGCCTCGCAGGGTTTCAGCATCGTTGCGGTCGTCCAGGCCATCGATTTTGGCCACGACTGAATCAGAATGGGTTTTTGCCTCGTCCACCGTGACGGCGACGGTGCCCGTGAAGGCGTTAAAGCCTGGGCGAAACTTGGCATCAGGTGCCTGCAAAAACCAGGATTTGGCTGAGAACAAGGTCTCAGGCTGACTGCTGTGGGGCAGGATTTTGAGCCATCCCTTGACGCCCCACGCATCCAGAATGCGCCCAACTTCGACAGAATCATCCGGCAATGCGGATGCCTTCAAGCTGAGCGACATTTGAAGTTAAGCAGCCTTGGCAGCTGCTGTTGCGCCTTGCTTGATCAGGCGCTCAACGGTTGGGGACGCTTGTGCGCCAACGCCAACCCAGTGGGTCAGGCGGTCTTGCATGATGCGCAAGCCTTCTTCGCCGCCCTTGGCAATCGGGTTGTAAAAACCGATGCGTTCGATGAAGCGACCATCGCGGCGAACGCGCTTGTCCGCCACAACAATGTTAAAAAATGGACGGTGCTTAGAACCGCCGCGTGCAAGCCGGATGACGACCATGATGTATTCCCAAAGGGTGGAGGGCACACCACACAACATGTGAGCATGCCCAAAAAGTTCTTGCAGCGGTTGAGACACTCGACATGACCACCCGGCCAGCGAACTGCTGCAAAGCCAATGATTATAGCCCGTCAGTCGGTATCATTGCGTTTTTAAACCAACGCCTCTTGCCATGACCATCATCCGCTCCAGCACAGACGCCGACATTCCCGCCATCGCCGCCATTTACGCGCACCATGTTTTGAACAGTACCGGCACGTTTGAAACCGAAGCCCCCAGCGTGCAAGACATGACGATACGCCGCGCCGATGTGCTGGGCAAAGGCCTGCCATACCTGGTAGCGGTGGATGACGGCAGGGTTGTTGGCTTTGCGTATGGCAACTGGTTCAAGCCCCGGCCCGCCTACCGATATTCAGTGGAAGATTCTATTTACCTCGCGCCTGACCAGCATGGCAAGGGCCTGGGTCGCGCACTGCTGGCCGAGCTGATGGCGCGTTGTGAGGCGGTGGGCATCCGCAAAATGATGGCGATTGTGGGTGATTCGGCCAACGCGGGCTCTGTCGGGGTGCATTTGGCGCTGGGTTTTGAGCAAGTGGGCAAAATTGACGCCTGCGGCTGGAAGTTTGGCGCCTGGCGCGACATTGTCATCATGCAAAAAACCCTGGGATTAGGCGACACACAAGTGCCAACCGACATGCCGCCGCGATAATTTGTGCATGACAACAAAAAACAAAACGCTGGCCACATGGCTGGCCTTCATCTTCGGCCAACTCGGTCTGCACCGTTTTTATTTGTTCGGTTTCAAAGACAAGCTGGCCTGGTTGCACCCATTGCTGGCGGCCATTGGCTGGTACGGGGTGTACCGCGTGCGGACCATCGGCCAGGACGACCAGCTGGCTTGGCTGCTGGTACCCGTGCTGGGCTTTTTACTGGCAACGACGGCCATCACGGCGATTTACTTCGGCTTGTCGTCGCTTGAAAAGTGGAACGCCACCCACAATCCGCAGCAGCCTGATGCGGTGGCGGGCCAAACCAACTGGCTGGTGATTGGCGCAGTGGTATTTTCAGTGCTGATGGGCGCAACCGCATTGATGTCCAGCATCGCTTTCAGCTTTCAGCGCTACTTTGAATACCAGATCGAAGAAGCCCGGAAAATTTCGCAGTAGCGCTGAACAAGCCAAGCTTAAAAACCAGCCTGCAAACCCAGCTTCAAGCTCCGGCCTGGCAATGGCGGCGCGTTGGGGAATGCGGTCGACGTCAAAATTGACGTTGGGCTGTAGGCCAGGCGGTTGGTAATGTTGTCCAGCCGCGCATACAGCAAGGTATTGACCGGGCCGGCTTTGATGCGGTAGGACGCACCCGCATTGAAGCGGGTATTTGCTGCGGCTGCCCTGTCACCTGCGGGAATGGACTTTTGTGCAGCTGAATGGTCAAACCCAAAGTTGGCCCCAAACGGGCCACTGGCGTATTTCAATGTCGCCCCCAAACGCATGGGCGGGATGCGCGACAACGGCTGACCTGTGTTCAAGTTGGTGGCTTTGACCACATCAGCGCGCAATGCCAAGTCAACAGGCGATGCACCCTCTATCAACCGAATGTTGCCGCTGGCTTCAAAGCCTGTAAAACGTGCCCGTATCTGCTGGTAGCGAAACTCATTGAGCGGGCTGAATGTTGCCCCCGTGGCCTGTGAGAAACCGGTGTTGTTCGGGTCGTCCACCGGGTTGACTTCACCGTCAGACTGATTGCGCGTCACACCCGTTGATTGCACCAGACCAATGTAGTTTTTAAAACTGCTTGAATAGGCATTGAATGCAAATGAATCAAACGCTGATTTCCAGGCCACACCCAGATCGAACTGCGTCGCTTGTTCTTTGGTAAACGTGCTGTTGCCAACCTCGTAAGCTCGGGTGGCGATGTGCGGCCCATTGGCAAACAGTTCATAGTCTTTGGGAGCACGCTCGGTGTAGGCAACATTACCAGTCAGCTGCCACTGTGGCGTGACATTCCAAAGGCTGCCGATGGCGTAGCTGGTGGGTTTGAAGTCGCGCTGGGCCGGTGCAAACTTGGCCAACGCAGGATTGGGGTTGCCAAGTGACTCGACCTTGACCGACTCCAGCCGACCGCCAAATGTCAGCTTGCCCCAAGCCGTTTTGTATTCTTCATAGGCAAACAAGGCGTTTTGGCGGGTACGGCTGTAGGGCGCAAAAGCCTCGTCACCATCGGCTGAAAATCGGCTGTCTTCCAGTTGCACACCGACCAGACCTTCAAGGTTGCCAAACCTGGCGTGTCGCGCCTCCAGCCTTAAATCACTGCCCCGGTTTTTAAAGACTGTGCCCACCACCGTGTTGGTGAATTCGGTGTGGGTGTAGTCGGTCTTGCTGTACTGGCCCTTGACGCTTTGAATCACGCTACCGAGGTTTTTGATTTCGCCTTCAAGTGCAAACCGGTCAGACTTCATGCCGATGTTGACATTGGGCTCGGCCACCGTGCCGTAGTTGCTGCGGTAGCCGCTGACGGATGCACCCAGGTAGCCCTGGTCAAAAAAGACAGAGCCGCCCACTGCGGTGCTGCTGACCTTGCTGGCTGAATTGCAAATACCTTTGGCAGTGAAAGCGCCTGCTGTCCGATTGCAAAAAATGTTGATCGGCACATCGACATCTTTCGTGTCCCGGTTCATGGCGTCTACATGGATGGCGTAGCGGTGGTTGCCAGCTTCCAGCAACACGCCTGTGCTTTTTTCTTTGTTGCCTGTGGCCAAACCCAGGTCAACCTTGCCGCCGATACCCCCTTTTGCATCAAACAGCGCTTCGCGCGGAATGCGGTTGTCAATCACATTGACCACACCGCCCACTGCGCTGCCACCGTATTGCAGTGCGCCCGGCCCCCGCAACACTTCGATGCGTTCAATGCTGATGGGATCAGCCGTGACGGCATGGTCATAACTGAGCGACGACGTATCCAGCAAGCCGCCGCCGTTGTTCAAGATCCGGATGCGGTCGCCGTCTTGCCCACGAATGATGGGGCGGCTGGCGTTCGGGCCAAAGTAGGTGCTGCTAACGCCGGGCGTGCCGTCAAGCGTTTCACCCAAGGTGGTTTTGGAACGCAACAGCAACCCATCACCTGAATATTGAGCGCTGGGCGCTATCAAGTCTGAAGCGCCCAGCGGGTTGCCGGTGATGGTGACTTCTTTGAGCTGCGGCGTTTGGGCAGCGGCGGCTTGCGCGTAAAGCGCGCAGGCTGACAGTACCGCCAGCCGCACGGCACTGTTTGAAAATGATGTTGACATGGTTTGACCTGAATGAATCTGAAAAGGCAGGGTCACTCGCCAGCCTTTTAGCCAGCAAGTAACAACAAAGGGGGAAAGATTCAGACGCTCAAAGGCGGGCCGCGTGCGTCAAACAGCGCAGCCCAACGGGCGAGTGCTTCGCCCTGAAAAATGGCCACCGTCACAGGTGGCGGCACCACTGGCAAAGCTGGTGGCGTTGCTGTGATCAACGCACCATCGTGACTGGCCTGGTCGTAAAGGCGGCAATCAGAGGCTTCTTGATGCGATGAAAAAAGGGCGGTTAAAAAATCACCTGGAGCTGACGCATCAGCCCCGTCGTGAGCGTGTTCGTGATCATGGTCGTGACCTTGATCGTGAGCATGCAATGAGGAACCTGATGCGCCATGGGTGATGCCATGAATCACGCCGAGCGTTTGCGTCATCACCAGCACAGCCGCCAGCAGCAAGGCCAGCAAGGTCGTCAGGCGAGGCAGCGCAAACATCATCCGGTTTTACTTGACGCTGGTCGCGTCCGTCATGCGGTAGTAAAGGCCGTAGGAATCGTCATTGAGCACCAGAAACTTGCCCTCCACCACCACGGGCTCCATGCCGTACTTGACCGGCGTTTTGGTTCGCACTTCGACCAAGCTTTCAGGCCCGCCGGCAGTGCAAAACGAGCAGGTCAGCGGTACCGACGACAGCAAAAAGTGGCGCTGACTGGTGCCAGGCTCCAGCGGCATCATGAAGCCCTGGATGCGCTGGGTTTTCTGGTTAAGTGCCGTCTGGCTGGTGTTAAAAACAGGCAGGATACGGTTTTTCTCGGTTTTGGTTTTGACATCTGTCAGCACCGACCACGGGATCACATCATTGCGTGGCTGCAAGGGTGCAAACGGGCTGCCCGCACCGTGTGTACCCGCGCCTGTGCCAGCGGCGATGCCTGCAGGCGGCGCGCCAAGGGGGGACGACAAAACCTGCGCGACAGCAGTTCCGCCCAGGCATAACGCCAATCCCGCGCCAGCTGCCCATGTTTTAAAACGACGTGTCATACCTTGCTCCTGAAAACCATTGATTCACAGATTTTGCGCCAGTCAGCCGCTGGATGCTGATGCGGCTCAATGTGCGTGCTTCATGCCGCAGTATTTGCCCACCGCCAGGCCCTTACAGGCGGCTTGCAATTCCTTCTCGCACACATCGGCTTTTTTGCCCGACTCCAGGCACTTGGCAGCGCCTTCATGAGCAGCTGCCATGGCGCGGTGGCGGGTGATGTCTTCTTTGAGTTCTTTGTCGGAATGCGGCGCAGCGATGGCTGACAGCGAAGCAACGAGAACGGTAGCGATTAACAAATACTTTTTCATGATTTTTCCTTTGATGTCCATTTGACTAACGAGATTGAAGAAGTTCAAACACACTGACCCGGTAAGCCTCCCAGGCGGGCAGCAGGCTGGCGGCCCAGGCCACACCCAGGGCCAGTACCGGCACTAAAGCCAGCGCCATTGGCCACACAAACATGGTCAATGAAACTGATTTATCCATTTGCAGCGCCCAGGCCAGCAGCGCCATCAGCCCCTGCCCTGCCGCCATGCCCAGCACACAGGCCAGCAGCGCCAACCACAGCGCTTCACACAGCAGCAAAGAGGCAATTTTGCGCGGTGGCGCGCCCAGCATGCGCAGCAGCGCCAGGTCGGCCCGGCGTTCGCGCACAGCGCTCCACAGCGCGATGAAAACGCTCAGACCTGCGGTCAGCAGCAGCACGCCGCTCAGTGCTTTGAGCACATCGGTGCCCACACCCAGCATGCCCAGCAGCCGGGTAATTTCAAGCGCAGGCGCAGCGGCTTGCATCTCGGTTGTGGCATTGACAAAGCGCGGAAACGTCACCGCAGCCAGAGGCGATTTGTATTGAATCAGCGCCAGCGTGATCTCGCGTTCTTCTTCCAGAATCTTCAGGTCTTCAGCGTCCAGTGCTGTGTCGGATTCATGCACTTTCCACACGGATTCGGTTGAGGTCAATATCAACCTGTCCAGCACCGAGCCATTGGCTGCCAACACGCCTGCGACGCGGTACAGCGCCTGGCCATGGGACTCGCCACCTGAGCCCAAGCCGTGCGAGCCAGCAAAGCTGTCGCCCACTTTCAAGCCGGTTTGCCGCGCCACCTGGCTGCCCAGCACCGCCTGCATGGGCTGCGCCCACAGCGCGCCGTCAGCCAACGCTGCGCCGTAAAGTTTGGGGTAGTCAAACGACGTGCCCACAATCCGGAAACCGCGAAAGTTGTCTCCCAGGCTCAGGGGAATCAGTTTGGCCACCTGCGGGTTGGCCTGGAGTTCTTTAACGGCAGCCAGCGGGATGTTGCCGGTCGGTGCGTCAATATGAAACACGCCCGACAAAATGAGCTGCATCGGGCTGCCCTTGGCACCCACCACCACATCAATGCCCGCCAGGTCACGCTCAAAGGCACGGTTGATCTGGTGGCTGGCCAGCATCACAAAGGTGATGGCTGACAGCCCGAGTGTCAGCAGCAGGAGGTTCAGGCTGGCTGCCAGCGGCCGTGACCACAGGTAATGCCATGACAGAAGGATCGTTTTCATGATGTCTTCAAGTGCTACGCATTCAGGAGCTGGTTGCGCACGTATTCATTGGGCTGGAGGCCAATTTAATGCTTAAAAACGGCTTTAAAACGGCTTCCATGTGCTGTTTGATGCGCGAATCATGCGTGGCAATGACCAAAGTCGCTTCTAGCCGCCCTGCCGTGGCAAGCAGCAGCGCCAGTGCAGCGGCGCAGGCCTCATCGTCCAGACTGGCGGTGGGCTCGTCAGCCAGAATCACTTGGGGCTGCATCAACACCGCCCGCGCCAGCGCCACCCGTTGCGCCTGCCCGCCCGACAGTTGCGACGGCTTGCGCCCCCCCAAATCTTGCACGCCCAGTGCCGTCAGGGCTTGGGTGATGCGTTTGTCATCAGTTGTTTGCCCAGCCGCCCACTGTGCCAATTCAAGGTTGCCCCGCACCGTCAGCGCCGCACTCAAATGCAGCTTTTGCGGCAAAAAGC
>JANMIH010000218.1:0-3300 GCA_031375685.1 Polaromonas sp.
AGCGCCATCCAGCTCATCAAGGCCAATGCCCGTGGGTTTCGTAACTTCTCCAATTACCGCGCAAGAATTCTGTTTCATTGTGGGAAGTTGGACTTGGCGATGGCATAAGGAAAAATCACAGCGAATTCAACGAAGAGCCAATCTTGTTTCTATGGAGGTTTTCGAAGCTACATTTTGTTCTTATTTATTCAAATTCGTGACCTATGCGTTTAGGGCTAGATTTGGTCAAGGACGAAATTCAATGGCGAGGCATCAGGTTCCGAGAGTCAGGCACCCCATATTGCAAAACAATAAACCCAATCACAGTACGTCCCGAACCTGTAAAACAGCTTTAAAGCGTCAGATTTGAAATCCGCAGCCTGTGACCTAATAAATACTGGCGCCAGCAGCTCCTGAAACAGGAGCAAGTGTCATTACCCCGCAGCCCGCTTCTGCAATATCTCAAACGCAGGCAGCGTCTTGCCCTCCAGCACTTCCAGAAAAGCGCCGCCGCCTGTCGAGATGTAATCGACCTGGCTTTCAATGCCGTACTTGGCAATGGCAGCCACGGTGTCGCCGCCTCCTGCGATGGAGAACGCTTGACTAGCCGCAATGGCGTTTGCAATGCCTTCCGTACCGTGCGAGAAAGCTTCAAACTCAAACACCCCGACCGGTCCGTTCCAGACGATGGTGCCAGCGGCCATCAGTTGCGCGGCCAGGATGGCGGTGGTTTTGGGGCCGATGTCGAGAATCAAATCATCGTCTGCCACGTCAGTTGCGGCTTTGGTGGTGGCTGGCGCATCGGCGGCGAGGGTTTTGGCGGTGACGACATCGACCGGAATCGGCACCGCAACGCTTGGGTTGCCTAATTTCTCGCCACGTGCCTTCATCGCCTCAATCACGGCGACGGCCTCAGGCAGCAAGTCTTTTTCAGCCAGGCTTTTGCCGATCTTCAAACCTGCGGCCAGCATAAAAGTGTTGGCAATGCCGCCGCCTACGATCAGCTGGTCTACGTTGGCGGCCAGCGCCTTCAAGATCGTGAGCTTGGTAGACACCTTGCTGCCCGCCACAATCGCCACCAGCGGGCGGCGCGGGTTGGTCAGGGCTTTTGAAATGGCATCCATTTCTGCTGCCAAGAGCGGCCCGGCACAGGCTACTTTGGCGTACTGGGCAATGCCGTAAGTGGATGCCTCGGCGCGGTGGGCGGTGCCAAAAGCGTCGTGAACGAACACATCGCACAGCGCAGCCATTTTGCGAGCCAGAGCTTCGTCGTTTTTCTTTTCGCCGACGTTGACGCGGCAGTTCTCCAGCATCACCAGCTCGCCGGGTTTGACGTTGACGCCATCGACCCAGTTGGCGAGAAGCGGTACGTTACGGTGCATCAACTCGCCCAGACGTTTTGCCACAGGAGCCAGTGAATCAGCAGGTTTGAATTGCCCCTCAGTCGGCCTGCCCAGGTGCGACGTGACCATAACTGCTGCACCGGAATCAAGCGCCAGCTGAATGCAGGCCATCGACGCGCGGATGCGGGTGTCTTCAGTGATATTGCCTGCATCGTCTTGCGGCACATTCAGGTCAGCACGGATAAAAACGCGCTGGCCATTGATGAGGCCCTGCGCACACAAGTCGGTAAAGCGAATGAAGTTCATGGCTTGAATTGTAAAAGCCGCACATGGCCCGCGATAACCGCGAAAAGGCGTAGTCAAAAGACCGGTGCAGCGACCAAGCGTTTGAATTTATCCGTTCAAGCAGGGGCCGCGGGACTGGCTTTGCCAGTCCGTAGGCGCAGCGGCCCCCACGGGGGGGCAGGGCGCTACGCGAAGCGAGCAACCGTGGGGGCTACATTCACCAGCGTAGGCCAATGTGCAGAGGCAGGTACACCGCCATGCCGACAACAATCGTGCCCAGCACGCCCTTGCGCCAGTAAAACCACAGCGCCCCCGCAGCCACGGCATACAAACGTGCATCCTTGAAGCTGGAAATCAGTTGCCCCTGCGTCATCACCACCTCTGGCACTATCACAGCTGCCAGCGCGGCAATCGGTGCGTAATGCAAGCCGCGTTCGGCCCAGCCGGGCAAATTCCAGGGCTTGCTTGAAAAAAAGAAAAACGAGCGCGTCACCACCGTCACCAGCGCCAAGCAGATGATGGTGACCACTGTCCACGGGTCGGTCTGGTTCATGGCTTGTGATGCATGGGGCGGGGCAGTTGTGCTTTTTCAAGCAGCAGACACACCGCGACGGCCGCGGCAATTGCCACCAGAATGTTCAGCTTGAAAGGCAGCGCAAACGCCGCCACAGCCGCCGCCCCGGCCACACCCAGAGACACGACGCGCAGCTGTGTGGTGGCCAGCGAGCACAGCACGCCCGTCAATGCCAGAATCGCCGCAAAACCCAAGCCCCAGGACATCGGAATCGAATTGGCGAGCACAATGCCCAGCAGCCCTGAGCCCACCCAGCTGAACCAGTTGATGGTGCAATTGCCCGCCAGGTAAGCTTCCTGTTCGCGAATCACGACCGGGTCTTGCGACGGATGTGCAAAGCGTTTGACAAACATCACATAGCTCAAGTCAGCGGTGAAATAACCACTGACCAGACGCCGCCACAACGGCTGGTGCATGACATAAGGCCGCAAATGCGCGCTAAAGACGGCAAAGCGCAAATTGACACAAAAAGCAGTCGCCAGCACCACCCACATGGGCGCGCCAGCCACGATCAATGGCAAGGCGGCCAGTTGCGAGCTGCCGGCGAACACCAGCACGCCCATCAGCAGGGTTTCCGTCAGGCTCAGGCCGGACTTGATCATCGCCACGCCAGTCATCAGGCCCCAGGCGGCAATGCCGGGGGCGGCAGAGGCCATGTCCAGAATGCCGCGTTTGAACTCGGGGTGCTTGTAGATCGCCGTCATGGCAGGGCGGCTGCGGCTGAGGTAAACACCATGCCGGGCGCGACAGGAAAACCGCGCAAAAAGTCCGCTACAGGCAGGGCTTTACCGCCAGATTTTTGCAGATGCGTGATGCGCAGCACACCGTCACCCGTGGCCACGTCAATACCTACGTTTTCGCCCTCATTTTGAATGCCTAATATGCTTCCAGCCTTTATTTCACGGGCGCAAGCAGCTCCTGAAATATGAGCGTTTTGCAGCTTGATGACCTCACCATTCAGCACACTTGATGCGCCAGGAAAAGGGTTAAAAGCGCGGATGCGGCGTTCAATCACAGCTGCGCTTTGCTGCCAGTCGATTTGGGCTTCAGCCTTTTCAATTTTGTGCGCGTAGGTGATGCCATCAAGCGGCTGAACGACTGGTTTGAAGCCGCCGCAAG
>JANMIH010000332.1:0-4336 GCA_031375685.1 Polaromonas sp.
GGCAGTCAATGCCGACCACACGCAGGCCTTTGAGGCTGGCCGCGTGCTGGTAAATTCGCAGAGCGTCCTCATGCGCCACACCAAATTTGTTGCCTTTCAGGCCGGTTGAAATGTAGGGATGGGTTTTGGGGTCCACATTGGGGTTGACGCGAATACTGACGGGCGCTGTCAAACCCATGCCCAGCGCCACGCTCGACAACACGTCGAGCTCGGCTTCGCTCTCCACATTAAAGCAGCCGATCCCAGCTTTTAAGGCTTGTTGCATTTCGACGCGGGATTTGCCGACGCCTGAAAAAATGACCTTGGCAACGTCACCGCCAGCGGCCATGACGCGTTCCAGCTCGCCGCCAGAGACAATGTCAAATCCGCAACCTGCATCGGCAAAGACCTGCAAGATGCCGAGCGATGAATTGGCCTTCATGGCGTAGCAGATTTGGGCGTTGCGTCCGGCAAAGCCGCGCTGGTAGGCTGCCAGGGCACTGAGCATGGCCGCTTTCGAGTAGACAAACAGCGGTGTGCCATGGGCTTGCGCCAGGCTGGCCAGAGCAACGCCCTCTACGTGAAGCGTGTCATCTTTGTACGCAACAAAGGGCTGACCGGGGAGTTGGGTGGCGCTGATCATTTGGCGGCAGACGCTGGGACAGCAGGCGAGGGCGCGGCTGTGGCGCTGGGCAAGATGCTGTAGGGCACGCTCTGCGGGGCTAAAAAGAGCGGGCCTTTTTGGCCGCAGGCGGGCAGCACACACACAACAAAAGCGGCCGTTATGATTCGATGATTAAAAAGCATCATCAGATTGTAATGACCGACCTTGATTATTTGAACCACGCCGAGAAGGCACTTGCCGCGATTGAGAAGGCATGTGACCGCATCAACGATGCCAGTGACGCTGACATTGACAACCAGCGCACGGGCGGCATGATCACCCTGACCTTTGCCAACCGCAGCCAGATCATCATTAACCTGCAAAAGCCGTTGCAGGAAATCTGGATGGCGGCCAGAGCGGGCGGCTTTCACTACAAATTCAATGGCCATCAGTGGTTAAACACCAAGGACAGCAGTGAGTTTTTTACGGCACTGACGCAATATGCCAGCGAGCAGGCTGGGCAAGCCGTGATTTTCAGTTCTTGAACAAATCGAGAATCCGCTTTTTCTCATCTGCCGGCGGCAGCACTGAAATAGGTGCCGCTGGCGCAGGCGCACCGTCAGGCGCTGGAGCAGGGGCTCCCAAGCCCACACTGCTGACGCCTGCTCCCCTGGCGTATTCTTCGTAATACCACTCGCCGCCTTGATTGAGCAGGCCTTCAGGCACGGGCAGCTCGGTCACGGGCACGCCCTTCAAAGCGTGGCTCATGAAGTCAATCCACACCGGCAGGCTCAAGCCGCCGCCGGTCTCCCGGTCACCGAGTTTTTTGGGTGTGTCGTAACCCATCCACACCGCCGCAGTGATGGTGGGCTGGTAACCCACAAACCAGGTGTCAATTGAATCGTTCGTGGTGCCGGTTTTACCGTACAGGTCGGTCCGTTTGAGCATGGCTTGGGCTTTGGCAGCGGTGCCTGACCTGGCAACCTCTTGCAGCAGGCTGGACATGATGAAAGCGTTACGGGCATCAATGCCGCGAGCTGATTCACTCAACACGGGCGGCTTGGTCTCCACCAATACCTTGCCCTTCTGGTCGGTGATTCTGGTGATCAGGTAGGGGTTGATGCGGTAGCCGCCATTGGCAAACACAGAATAAGCGGTCGCCATCTGAATGGGCGTGACCGAACCCGCACCGAGTGCCATCGTCAGGTAAGCCGGGTGCTTTTCAGCTTCAAAACCAAAGTTGGCGATCCAGTCTTGCCCGTAGTTGGCACCGATAGATTGCAGGATGCGAATAGAAATCATGTTTTTTGACTTCTTCAAGGCCGTTCGCATGCTCATGGGGCCTTCAAACGTACCGTCGTAGTTTTTCGGCTCCCACGGTTGTCCACCGGTCACGCCAGCATCAAAAAACAGCGGTGCATCATTGATCACCGTGGCTGGTGTAAAACCCTTTTCCAGCGCGGCTGAATAAATAAACGGTTTGAAACTGGACCCCGGCTGCCGCCAGGCCTGGGTGACGTGGTTGAACTTGTTTTTTTCAAAATCAAAGCCGCCGACCAGCGCGCGAATGGCGCCGCTGCGTGGATCCAGCGCGACAAAGGCACCTTCGACTTCTGGCAACTGCGTGATCTCCCAGGTACCTTTGGGTGTTTTGGCGACACGAATCAACGCGCCGCGTCGAATCTTGATGTTGGGCGCTGCCTTGTCGGCCAGGCCAGATTGCGCGGGTCTCAAGCCATCGCCCGTAATCTCCACGCTCTCGCTGTTTTGCCGCATGGCAATTATTTTTTTCGGATTGGCTTCCAGCACCACAGCAGACATCACATCGCCGTTATCAGGGTTGTCAGTCAGTGCATCGTCAATCGCTTCTTCAGCTTCTTTCAGGTCTTTGGGCAAGTCAATGAACTTTTCGGGGCCGCGGTAGATCTGGCGGCGCTCGTAGTCCATGATGCCCTTTCGCAGCGCCTTGTAGGCGGCGGTCTGGTCAGCAGCACTCAAGGTGGTGTACACATTCAAGCCGCGCGTATAGGTCTGGTCACCGTACTGGTTGAAAACCAGTTGGCGAACTGTTTCAGCAATAAATTCAGCGTGTATGCGCCCGGCATCAGGCCCGGTCTTGACATTGAGCACTTCGGCCTTGGCCAACACAGCTTGGGCGCTGGTGATAAAACCGTTGTCTTCCATCCGCTCAATGATGTAGAGCTGGCGCGACCTTGCACGTTTGGGGTTGACGATCGGGTTGAATGCCGAAGGCGCTTTGGGCAGGCCTGCCAGCATGGCCGCTTCGGCGATGCTGACATCCTTCAGCGGCTTGCCAAAATAAGCTTCAGACGCGGCGGCAAAGCCATAAGCCCGGTTACCCAAGAAAATCTGGTTCATGTAGATTTCAAGAATCTGATCCTTCGTGAGCAAGTGCTCGAGCTTGAAGGTCAGCAAAATCTCGTAAATCTTGCGGGTGTAGGTTTTCTCAGCTGACAGGTACACATTGCGCGCTACCTGCATGGTGATGGTGGATGCGCCCTGCGCCTTGGTGCGCCCCACATTGGCCAGGCCAGCGCGGATCACGCCCAGGTAGTCCACGCCGCCATGCGAGAAAAAGCGCGCGTCTTCAATCGCCAGCACGGCATCTTTCATCACTTGCGGGATGTCTTCGATCGGGGTCAGGCTGCGACGCTCCTCGCCAAACTCGCCAATCACGATACCGTCAGACGAGTAAACGCGCATGGGCAGCTTGGGCCGGTAATCGGACAAATCCGATATGTCTGGCAAGTTGGGGTAAGCCACAGCCAGAGCCACTGCTACCACCATGACGACACCCAGCACCGCCGCAGCCGCAATGCCTGCACCCCATAGGGTTAGCGTGACCGCCCAACCCAGCCAGATGGGACGCGCTTTGCCACCCGCTGGTTTTGTAGATTGAGAGTCGGAGTCCGTCGCGACTGGGTGATGGGTCTTGAAAGGCATAGGGGCAATCGTAAACTGACGACCGTTATAAAAATCATCAAATACAGAAAGTTCTTTTTTAAGGCTGCACTTTTTAGGTGGCAGTTTGACAAAATTCGATCTGTTTGCTGCAACTTCCCATAAATTGTAAAAAACGTCTGCTTTTGACAACGCTAATCGTATGCGAAATTGAAAAAATCCTTACTGTACAAAGAGCTTGCTGCTAATATTCATGTAACTTCTTAAGTATTTAACGAACTTTCGTAACCATTTTGGGGACTGATTTGATCTCACTGGGGTCTTTATTCAATCGGCAAGATCCGCCTTTGCTGGGTCTGGACATCAGCTCGTCCAGTGTCAAGCTGGTGGAACTGAGCCGCGACAAGGCGGGCAACCTGGTGCTGGATCGTTGCGCAATCGAGCCGCTCGAGCGCGGCTGGATCACGGACGGCAACGTCGAAAAATTCGAGGAAGTTGCAGAAGCTGTTCGCCGCGTCGTGAAAAAAAGCGGCACCAAAACCAAGCAGGTGGCCATGGCGTTGCCTGCTTCGGCGGTCATTACAAAAAAAATCATCCTCCCCGGCGGCATGAGTGATACTGACCTGGAGTCTCAGGTCGAGTCTGAAGCCAACCAGTACATCCCGTTTTCTCTGGACGAAGTCAGTCTGGACTTTTGCGTTGTGGGTCCCGGCACCACATCGGTGGGCGATGTCGAGGTTTTGATTGCTGCATCACGCAAAGAAAAAGTGCAGGATCGCCAAGGCTTGGCGGAGGCCGCCGGGCTCAAGCCGGTGGTGCTGGACATCGAGT
>JANMIH010000242.1:0-2569 GCA_031375685.1 Polaromonas sp.
TGTGTGCGACGGTGCACGCATCGTGTGGTTTGAGGAACTCGATGCATGGCGACAGACAAAATTTGAAACGAAATTGGATTTCAACGAGAAATTCAAATGAATATCGGGCGGGTGGGCTATCGGCTCACGGATTCAGGTTTCTTTCATCACCATCTGGATTTTGATAAACATCAAAACGCGCCATCAGGCAGACGTTTTCATTTTGGTGGGGGTGACAGGGGTTACTTTCCCGTCACCAAGGCTTTTGGCAAAAGTCCGGTATTTTGCCAAAGGCAATCCATACTTGGCAACGCGCTCGTTGTATTCTGCAAAGGCTGTCTGGTTGTCTTCACGCCATTTCTCCCAATAGCGTTTTTTGACTTCATCGGCCAACAACGAATCGACTATTTGTGAGATATTCATGCCCATTTCGCGAGCGGCTGCCAGCACCTTTGAGTTGAGCGACAAATTGGTGGGTTTTTTGGATGCGTGTTCAAAATTCAACATGTTTGACTCCATCGTTTATGCGCATAATATCATGCACGAACTTTAATGCATCAAACCCGCACCACCCGCCCCGGATTCATCACACCCTGTGGGTCCAGCGCCTGCTTGATGGCGCGCATCATGCCTAGTGCTACGGGAGATTTGTGGTGTTCCAGCTTGTCGATTTTCAAACTACCCACGCCGTGTTCTGCGGATATCGAGCCGTCAAAACGCGCCACCGAGTCATACACGATGGTGTTGACGTCTGCTTCGCGGTCACGCAAAAACGCCTTGCTGTCGCCCTCAAGAGGGGCCTGCACGTTGTAGTGCAAATTGCCATCGCCCAGGTGCCCAAAATTGACCAGCCGCACGCCCGGTATAGCGGCCTGAAGCACGGCATCCGTCGTCGCCACAAATTCAGGGATGCGTGACACGGCAATGGAGATGTCGTGCTTGATGTTCAGGCCTTCTTCGGCCTGTGCCAGCGGAATGCTTTCGCGGATGTGCCAGAGCTGATGGGCCTGGGTCAAATTTTCAGCGACCACAGCGTCTTGCACGCAGCCGTCTTCAAAAGCAGTCTCAAGCAACTTTTCAAACTGCTCACGGGCGTGGATTTCGCTTTCATGGTCGGAGTTCTCCAACAACACGCAGAACGGCGCGTCTTGCCACAAAGGCACTCGCTGCTGCGGGTAATGTTTGGCCACCAGGCTCAGTGCAAACTGGCCCATCACTTCAAAACCCGTCAGGCCCGCGCCCAAATGCTGATGCGCCAAGCCCAGCAGCGTCACTGCATGCTGCATTGATGGCACGGCCGCCCATGCTGTCAGCCGTGCTGCGGGCAGGGGGTACAGCTTGAGCGTGGCGGCGGTGATGATGCCCAGCGTGCCTTCACTGCCGACGAACAAGTCACGCAGGTCGTAACCGGTGTTGTCTTTGCGCAGGCCGCTCAGGCCGTGCCAGATGTCGCCTTGCGCCGTCACCACCTCCAGGCCCAGGCACAGGTCACGCGCATTGCCGTAGCGCACCACCTGCGTGCCGCCTGCGTTGGTGGCCAGATTGCCGCCAATGGTGCAACTGCCTTCTGCAGCCAGACTCAATGGAAACAGAAAACCGGCTTTTTCTGCGGAGTCTTGCAGGGTTTGCAATATGCAGCCGGCATCCACCGTCATGGTCAGGTTGGCGGCGTCAATGCTGCGCACGGTGTTCAGGCGCTGCAAACTCAGCACCACTTGCTGGCCTGACGCGTCAGGAATCGAGCCGCCTACCAGCCCGGTGTTACCGCCCTGGGCGACGATGCTGACGCTGCTGGCTACGCAGGCTTTGACAACAGCGGCGACCTCGGTTGTGTTGGCAGGCCGCACCACAGCCAGTGCCTTGCCGCGTGAGCGTTTGCGCCAGTCCAGCTCGTAAGCTGACAAGTCGCCATCCATCAAGACATTCGTTTTGCCAACAATGGCGATTAATTGGTCAGTCAGTTGCTGATTCATGGTTAGTAACTACCTTTTGGCAGCTTGGGTATGCCCTTGAACCTGATCTTCACATGTAGCGTACAAGCCGTGAACAACACCAGGCACAGCACCACTTCGATCATGGCCAGGTAGTTGCTGGGCGCTTTGTCACTCCAGGCGCGCACCGCACCCTCGGTAAAGTACAGCCACACCAGCAAACTCAGCCAGCGGTAGGTGTACATGCGGTTTTTAAGCACACCCGCCAGCGGCAAAATCAGCGGCAGCACCTTGAGCGCCAACAGCGAACCGCCGGGTCGGATGGGTGCCAGCACCATCTCCCACAGCACGCCCAGCACGATCAGGCCCATCAGGCTGCTGGCAGCCGTCCAGCGCACCCATTCAATTTGATTTTCTTTGTCCATATAACGTTCTGTGAAGTCTGAGGCATGATACCGGGGATGAATTTTCAACAACGATTGCAAGTCTTTTGGGCAGACCTGGCGCGCTTCCCATGGCGTGACACTCTGCTCACCCTGCGCGGCCGTTTTCGTGAAGACCACATGGGGCTGACGGCCAGCAGTTTGACCTTTACCACCACCATTGCGCTGGTGCCGTTTTTTACGGTGGCGCTGGCGGTTTTTACCGCCTTCCCGATG
>JANMIH010000246.1:0-3144 GCA_031375685.1 Polaromonas sp.
TGCATTGCTCGCCAATTGTTTGCGCCTGACGGTTGGCACAGCAGATGAAAATCTGCTGATGCTGGCGGCGCTTGAAAAATCTTTATGACCACACTCCTTCCCCGTACCGCCGAAGTTTCGCGCAACACTGCCGAGACCAAAATCACCGTCAAGCTCAACCTCGACGGCACAGGGCAAGCCAACTTGTCGACTGGCATCGGCTTTTTTGACCACATGCTGGACCAGATCGCACGCCACGGCCTGATTGACCTCGACATCCAGTGCGAGGGCGACCTGCACATTGACGGCCACCACACGGTAGAAGACGTGGGCATCACCCTCGGCCAGGCCGTGGCTAAGGCTGTGGGTGACAAAAAAGGTTTGCGCCGTTACGGCCACGCCTATGTGCCACTGGATGAAGCTTTGAGCCGGGTGGTGGTTGATTTTTCAGGTCGGCCAGGCTTGGAGATGCATGTGCCGTTCAAAAGCGGCATGATCGGCACCTTTGACAGCCAGTTGGCATATGAGTTTTTTCAGGGTTTTGTAAACCACGCCTTTGTCACGCTGCACATTGACAACCTGCGCGGCGACAACTCACACCACCAGGCTGAAACGGTGTTCAAAGCCTTTGCCCGCGCCCTGCGCATGGCTTTGGAGATTGACCCGCGCGCCGCCAACGTGATTCCATCGACCAAAGGCTCGTTATAGCCAGAAAATGCCTAAAAACAGTCGTTTTTAAGCATGTTTTAGGCCTCTAGACCAATGAATACGCGCGCAAGCAGCTCCTGATTTAATAGTAATTGACTTTCTCAATGACAACCTCCAAAACCGTCGCAGTGGTCGATTACGGCATGGGCAACCTGCGCTCTGTGTCGCAGGCGGTGCAGCATGTGGCGAAAGGCAGCGGGTTTGATGTGGTGGTGACTTCAAAGCCTGAAGACGTGATGGCCGCCGAGCGCATCGTGCTGCCGGGGCAGGGCGCCATTGCCGACTGCATGCGCGAACTGGCCGAGTCGGGTTTGCTTGAATCAGTGCTGCATGCAGCCGCCAACAAGCCGCTGTTTGGCGTGTGCGTCGGCATGCAAATGCTCTTGACGCACAGCGCTGAAGGCCGCCCGGGCGACGGCGGCGCGGGCACGCAGGGGCTGGGGCTCATCCCTGGCGAGGTGCTCAAATTTGAGCTGGCAGGGCAGTTGCAGGCCGATGGCAGCCGCTACAAAGTACCGCAAATGGGCTGGAACCAGGTCAGCCAGTCTTTTGGCGAGTCAGTACACACTCACCCGATCTGGCAAGGCGTGCCAAACGATTCGTATTTTTACTTCGTCCACAGTTTTTACACTCGTCCGTCTGATGCGCGCCACACTGCCGGCACTGCAAGCTATGGCCAGCGCTTCACCGCAGCGATTGCACGCGATAATATTTTCGCGACCCAGTTTCACCCGGAAAAGAGCGCAACCCAAGGCCTGGCCCTGTACCGCAACTTCCTGAGCTGGAATCCTTAAACTTTTTTTGCCCCGTTTTTAACCGCCACATGCTACTCATCCCCGCGATTGACCTGAAAGACGGTCACTGCGTACGCCTCAAACAGGGCGACATGGATCAATCCACCGTCTTCAGCGAAGACCCCGCCGCCATGGCGCGTAACTGGGTCAACAAGGGTGCACGCCGTTTGCATCTGGTGGACTTGAACGGCGCGTTTGCTGGCAAGCCTAAAAACGACGTGGCCATCAAAAAAATACTCGCCGAGGTCGGCCTTGAGATTGACGTGCAACTGGGCGGCGGTATTCGCGACCTGGACACCATCGAGCGCTATCTGGATGCCGGTTTGCGTTACGTCATCATCGGCACCGCTGCCGTGAAGAACCCCGGCTTTCTGCAAGACGCTTGTACTGCCTTTGGCGGCCACATCATCGTCGGGCTGGACGCCAAAGACGGCATGGTTGCAACAGACGGCTGGAGCAAGATCACCACCCACAACGTGATTGACCTGGCCAAAAAGTTTCAGGACTTTGGCGTTGAATCCGTCATTTACACCGACATTGGCCGCGACGGCATGCTCAGCGGCATCAACATGGAGGCCACCGTCAAACTGGCGCAAGCCCTTTCGATTCCGGTCATAGCATCCGGTGGCCTGTCCAGTATGGCCGATATTGAGGCACTTTGCGCGGTAGAAGACGAAGGCGTAGAAGGCGTGATCTGCGGCCGCTCGATTTACAGCGGTGACCTCGATTTTGAAGCTGCTCAAGCGCGCGCTGACGAGCTGAACGGATGATATTGCCCCCACGGTCGCTCGCTGCGCGTAGCTTCCTGCCCCCCGAGGGAGCCGCTGCGCCTGCGGTCTGGCAAAGCCAGTCCCGCGGCCCCTGCTTGAATCTACTCATTCGGTCAGCCTAGACCTGTCCTCGGGCGTCAAAGCGTCCAACCCCCATCCCTATCTGAGATCATCCATGCTGGCTAAACGAATCATTCCTTGCTTAGACGTCACCGGTGGCCGTGTCGTCAAGGGCGTTAACTTCACCCAGTTGCGTGATGCTGGCGACCCGGTGGAGATTGCCGCACGCTACAACGACCAGGGCGCAGATGAGCTGACTTTTCTGGACATCACCGCCACCAGCGATGGGCGGGATGTTATTTTGCACGTCATCGAAGCCGTGGCCAGCCAGGTATTTATCCCGCTGACCGTGGGCGGCGGTGTGCGCACGGTAGATGATGTGCGGCGGCTGCTGAACGCCGGAGCCGACAAAACCAGTTTCAATTCAGCTGCCATTGCCAACCCGCAAGTCATTGAAGACGCCTCTGCCAAATACGGCGCGCAATGCATCGTGGTGGCGATCGATGCCAAACGCCGCAGCGACGAAGAAGCCCAAACGCGCGGCCTCGGCTGGGACGTTTACAGCCATGGCGGGCGCAAAAACACCGGGCTGGACGCAGTGGCCTGGGCAACAGACATGGCCCGGCGCGGCGCGGGTGAAATCTTGCTGACCAGCATGGACCGTGACGGTACCAAGTCAGGTTTTGACCTGGCGCTGACCCGCGCGGTGAGCGATGCTGTCAGCGTGCCGGTGATTGCTTCGGGTGGTGTTGGCAATCTGGCGCATTTGGCCGATGGCATTCAAACTGGCGGTGCGGATGCGGTGCTGGCCGCCAGCATTTTTCACTATGGTG
>JANMIH010000336.1:0-2190 GCA_031375685.1 Polaromonas sp.
GCGGGCTGAAACGCCGCTGATCGCAACCCTAGAGGCGCGCATTGCCAAGCTGCTGGGGTGGCCCGCCACGCATGGCGAAAACCTGCAAATTTTGCGCTACCCGCCCGGTGCGCAATACGTGCCTCACTATGACTACTTTGACCCCGCCCAGCCTGGCACAGCCGAGTTGCTCAAGCGCGGCGGCCAGCGTGTGGCCACACTCATCATGCACCTGCACGCGCCCGAAGGTGGCGGCGCGACCGTCTTCCCCGACATTGACCTGAGCATTGCGCCCAAACGGGGCAACGCCGTCTTCTTCAGCTACGCCGCGCCTGACCCATCGACCCTGAGCTTGCACGGTGGCGAGCCTGTGACCCTAGGTGAAAAGTGGATTGCCACCAAGTGGTTGCGGCAGTCGGTGTTTGAATGACGTCGCTGCAGTTACCCAAACACGCTCAGTGCCGTACCCCACACACCCCATCGCTGACATCGTTTTCAGACACAGCACGCTCATTTTTAGCCAGCGCAACCTCCATTTCACGCGGCAGTGTCACACCATTTTTAACCGCCAGCACCTCGGCCATCACGCTTACTGCAATTTCAGGTGGGGTTTTGCTGCCGATGTAAATGCCTATCGGGCCGCGTAGTCTGGCCAGGTCTTTTTCGCCAACGCTGAAGTGTTCTGCCATGCGCTGGTGGCGTGCCTCGTTGTTGCGCCGTGAGCCAATCGCGCCAACGTAAAACGCATCGGTGGTCAACGCTTCCAGCAGCGCCAGATCGTCCAGTTTCGGGTCGTGCGTCAGGGCAATCACACAACTGCGGCGGTCGGGTTTGAAGGCGGTCACCACGTCGTCAGGCATGTCGCTTTCAACTGACACACCGGGTACTGACCATGCGCTGCGGTACTCTTCACGCGGGTCACACACCGTGACGGCAAAGCCGCTGAACTTTGCCATCGTGGCCAGGTATTCCGTCAACTGGCCTGCACCAATGAGCAACATGCGGTACTCAGGTCCGAAAGTGTTGGTCAGTTCTGACTTGGTCAACACAAGTTCGGCAGGTGAGGTGCTGGTGCTTAAAGTGACGGCGCCATCATTCAAGTTCACGCAGCGCTGCATGAGCTGGCCTGTGCCTAAAGCAGCAACAAGTTCACTCAAAGCCGTTGCATCCGGGTCATATTCAAGCAGCAGTTCGAGCGTGCCGCCACAGGGCAAACCAAAGCGGTGGGCTTCGTCCGCGGTGATGCCGTACTTGATAAAACCGGGCGGGCCCGACGGAATGGCTTTGCGAACATCAGCGTCAGAATAGGCCTGCGAATAAGCCTGCGTGAACTGGTAAATCAGATCGTCTTCAATACAGCCGCCAGACACCGATCCGACCACCGCACCTGTTTCACACAGCGCCATGATGGAGCCGACCGGGCGTGGTGACGAGCCCCAGGTGCGCACCACGGTGGCCAGCAAGGCGCGCTTGCCTGCCAGGCGCCAGTCGCGAAGGGTGCGGAGCACCATCACATCAAGATTTTCCATACGTCACTTCTCTGTTCGTTCTGTTGGTTAAGTTCGTACTGTTTGCGTAAAAATCAAGCCACAGCTAAAACGCATAACGCACCGTCACACCCAGTAAAGCAGTCCTGCCTGGCGCTGGCTCAAAAAAGCGTTGGTTGCCCTCATTGACGATGACCGACCCAATGTAGTTTCTGTCTGTCAAATTGTCGATGCGCACAAACTCCTTGAATGTCCATCTTCCGGCAGTTTGCGTCAATGCGGCGTGCCAATTAAACGTGGTGGCAGCAGGGGCTGCGTCGGAGTTGCGGTCATCCACAAACACCTTGCCGGTGTGGCGCACTTCAAGCCCGGCGTCCAGGCCCCACGGGCGATGCTGGTAGCCCAGCTCGGCAAACAGGCTCACACGCGGAACACCTGGCAGGCGGTTGCCGCTGGCCACCCGCACATTCGGCAAGGTGCAGGGCGCGGCCACACAGGTCAAGAAGTCGGTTTTGTAGTGGGCATTGAGCACCGTGGCCGACAGGTAGGCCGACCACCCGCCCCGCCATTGGCCTGCAAGCGAGGCCTCTATGCCGTTGCGCTGGGTGGCAGCCACATTTTGAAACGTACTGCGGCCGCCGATGTTGCTCAGCACCGCCACGTCGTTACTGGTTTTAGCCTGAAACAATGCGGCGTTCAAGCGCCAGTTTTGAGCGAATTCCGC
>JANMIH010000303.1:0-5510 GCA_031375685.1 Polaromonas sp.
GTGTCTCATCGCTTGATGAGCTCAAGCAGCGCATTCTCAAAGGCATTGATGAAATGAATGCCCACCCGGTTCGCTTCCAATGGAAGGCATTTGACTTTGAAATGGCTAAATCGTAAATGTTTTATTGAAACGAAATACTAGTCGGCTGCGCCGCCGTCGGACATCTAGATTTTTTAATCCGTCTTCTCCAGCTTTTTCAAGCCCAGCCAGGACGGGGTGGGGAATGAAATCGGATTCTGTTTCTCCTTCTCCTCGTCTAACCTGTTCTGGCAGCCGCGTGAAGGCACAGCACGCTATAAATTCAGGAGCTGCTTGCGCCCGAATTCATTGACCTAGAGCTCAAAAAAACCACTAAAAATACGCAAAAACAGTCAAAACCAGCCCAAAAACCCTTCGAGCCAACCCCAGCAGCAAAGAAATCCCAAACTTCCTATAATTTCAGAAATTACTGAAAATTGAGAAGATAAAGATGAACCTCGCCCCCTTAACCCAGCGTTTTGTCCTCCACTTTGGTGAAATGGGCAGCCGCTGGGGCATCAACCGCACCGTCGGGCAGATTTATGCGCTGCTTTATGTCTCCCCCAAAGCGCTGAACGCCGACGAGATTGGTGATGCGCTGGCCTTTTCGCGCTCCAACGTCAGCATGGGGCTGAAAGAGCTGCAGTCGTGGAATCTGGTGCGCCTGCAGCATTTGCCCAACGACAGGCGTGAATACTTCTCTGCACCTGAAGACGTGTGGGCGATTTTCAGAACGCTGGCCGAAGAGCGCCGCAAGCGCGAGATTGACCCCACGCTGTCAATGCTGCGCGAGGCGCTGATGGAAGGGGGCGTGACGGGCGACGACGTACATGCCCAGGCGCGCATGGCGCAAATGCATGACCTGATCGAGCTGATGACGGGCTGGCTGGCAGATGTGCAAAAAATGGACTCTGCAACGTTGGCGAGTTTGATGAAGATGGGAGCCAAAGTCGCCAAACTCTTAGAAACAAAAGACAAGGTGGCGGTGAGTCTGGGTTTGAAGACTGCCCCACCAAAATTATCTGAAACCACCGAATCCCCACAAAGCTAACCTGAGCCACCCTTTCAAGCATGGAAAACCTTGACGCCCTGTTGCTTGCCCGCATCCAGTTTGCGGCCAACATCACCTTTCACATCCTGTTCCCGACGATCAGTATTTCGCTCGGCTGGGTGCTGCTGTTTTTCAAATTGCGATTTGTAAAAACAGGCCAGCAACACTGGATGGACGCCTACCAGTTCTGGGTCAAGATTTTTGCACTGACCTTTGCGCTCGGTGTGGTCAGCGGGATCGCCATGAGCTTTCAGTTTGGCACCAACTGGCCGGGGTATATGGAGAAAGTCGGCAACATCGCCGGGCCGCTGCTGGCCTATGAAGTGATGACCGCCTTCTTTTTAGAAGCCACCATGTTGGGCGTGATGCTGTTTGGCCGCGAGCGTGTGAGCGAGCGCACGCACACGATAGCCACCCTGCTGGTGGCGGGTGGCACCACGCTGTCGGCATTCTGGATTTTGGTCCTCAATTCATGGATGCACACGCCTGCCGGGTTTGAAATGATTGACGGCAAGGCGCATGTCACGAGCTGGATGGCGGTCATTTTTAACCCTTCACTGCCCTACCGCTTCACGCACATGATGCTGGCTTCAGGCCTGACAGTCGCGTTTTTGATTGCCGGTGTTTCCAGCTACCGCTGGCTAAGAAGCGACCGCGGCGCAGAAGTGGTGGCAGGTATCAAAACCGGTGTGTACCTGGCAGCGTTTTTGATTCCGCTGCAAATCATTGCGGGTGACTTGCATGGGCTGAACACGATGAAATACCAGCCGGCCAAATTGGCCGCGATGGAAGGCATCTGGGAAACGCAAAAAGGTGCGCCAGCGGTGCTGTTTGCCTTGCCGGATGAAACAACCCGCAGCAACAAGTATGAAATTGCGATTCCAAAACTCGCGTCTTTGTACCTGACGCATGACCTGAATGGTGAGGTCAAAGGGCTGAACGACTTCAAAGGCAAGCACCCGCCAGTGGCACCCGTGTTCTGGGCCTTTCGCATCATGGTGGGTGTGGGGTTGTTGATGCTCCTGGTCAGTTGGGCCAGTGCATTTCAACTCAAACCATGGAAAAAGGATGGCAAGCGAGAACTCACCGTCTGGCACGCCCGCGTTCTGGTCGGCATGACGTTTGCCGGCTGGGTGGCGCTGGTCGCTGGCTGGTACGTGACAGAAATTGGCCGTCAGCCCTGGCTGGTGACCGGCGTGATGACGACGCTGGAAGCGGCATCAGCCGTGCCTGCACCCAAGATTGCATTGAGCCTGGCGCTGTACCTGACAATGTATGTTGCGCTCACGGCCGCTTATATATCTGTGGTGTTTTATTTGGCCAGGCACAAAAAGCATGCCGACAAGCCGTTTGGTGACGACGCGCCGCTCGAAAACCAGCTCAATGTCGTGAACTACCCAGAAAAAGCAGGTGTTCCTCATGCTTGATGCCGCCAGTGGACTGATCCCTGACCTGACGCTGGCCGCAGGCTGGATGCCGATTGTTTTTCTGGTCGTGATGGGTTTGGCCATGCTGGCCTATGTGATTCTGGATGGCTACGACCTGGGCGTGGGCGTGCTCATGCACAGCGCCAACGACGATGACAAGGACACCATGATTGCCAGCATCGGGCCGTTTTGGGACGCCAATGAAACCTGGCTGGTGCTGGGCGTGGGTATCTTGCTGACGGTGTTCCCCATGGCGCATGGCGTGATTTTGGGGGCGCTGTATTTGCCTGTGGCCTTCATGCTGATCGGCCTGACGCTGCGCGGTGTGGCCTTTGACTTTCGGGTCAAGGCAAGAGCTGCGCTCAAGCCGCTGTGGAACAAGGCCTTTTACGCAGGCTCTTTGCTGGCCGGGTTCTCGCAGGGTTACATGCTGGGCTCGCTCATCACCGGGTTTGATCCATCGCTTTGGGCGGTTGCCTTTAATGCAGTGATCGGTTGCGCGCTGATTGCAGCTTATTGCCTGATAGGCGCTGGCTGGCTGATCATGAAAACCGTAGGCGATTTGCAATTGCAGGCGGTGCGCTGGGCGCAGCGCAGCTTGCTGTTCGTTGTGCTTGGCGTGGCAGCCATATCCATTGCCACACCCCTCATCTGTCCCCTGATTTTTGACAAGTGGTTTTCGTTTCCGAACATTGTCTTGCTGCTGCCGATTCCGGCAGCAACCGCCGTGTTGTTTGCCGTGATCTACCGCAGTCTGAGTCGCCTGCCGACCCGCCTGGCCCAAGGCAACGAGTACGGTGCCTGGGTGCCCTTTGGTGCCACGGTCGGTGTGTTTTTGCTGGCGTTTTACGGGCTGGCGTACAGCCTGTTCCCGTGGTTGGTGATCGAAAAAATCACCATCTGGCAGGCGGCCAGCTCCCCTGAGGCATTGAAGGTGATTTTGATCGGCGCCTGTGTGGTGCTGCCAGTGATTGTTGGCTATACGGTGTTTGCTTATCGGGTGTTTTGGGGCAAGAGTGTGGCGTTGAAATACTGAGCGTTGGCCTGATTGCCGTGCAGCAAAAAGCCGGCCGGTAAGCCACCTTGTTGGCCGCGTTGAAGACGGCCATGGTCTGGTGATTCTGTTCTTTGTCAGGTGTTGCTGATTTTAAAAAGCTGAGAATTCATTGCGCCATGTCAAAGGTCTGCGGCACTGTCGGGCGCATGATGCGTTCTTGACTTTACTGGGAGTTCTTGTATGGACACACATCTCGCTGCCTCCTTTGAGCCTGCACTGTTGCTTCAACGCGCCGCTTTGCTCGCTCAGATCGCAGACTTGCGAGGTGGCGATGTGGGTCGCGCTGCCGCCTCTGCCGAACATTTTGGGCCATCAGGAGACACCCGCGCTCAGGCAAACAGCGCTCGTGATCTGGAACTGGCACTCGACGCGCGGGAAACTGCCGAGCTCGCTGCGGTAGGTGCTGCGATGCAACGCATCAAAATGGGCTTGTATGGTCAGTGCGTGGAATGTGGTGTCGACATTGCTCTTGCGCGTCTGAGGGTCGCACCCGAAGCGGCGCGCTGTATCGACTGCCAGGAAAAAAGCGAGTTTGACCTCGCTATGACATCAGCGCCAAAGCAATAAAAGGTGGTGCAGGAGCAGCGTCTATCCGCCGCTGTCCAGTGTAAATCCAGCATTGCGATCCTGCCCCAGCAGCGCCACCATCTGTGGCAGCGCCAGTTGCAACTGCGCCTTCAGCGTGTGCGGCGGGTTGATGATGAACATGCCGCTGGCAGGCAAACCAGGCCTGACGACATCACCCTCGTCATCGGTCGTCAACTTGCTGGACTTGACCGTCAAAACAGCATTCAGCCAAGGGCGTCCCGCCTTGACCGCCAGTGTCTTCAGCTTGCGTGGCAAATCATGCGCTTCTGGCCGCGGTATCACCGGATACCAGACAACATACGTCCCCGTTGAAAACCGCTTCACTGCATCGACCAGGCAGGCACTGACCCGTGCATAGTCGCTTTTCATTTCATAACTCGGGTCACAAAACACCATGGCGCGGCGCGATGGTGGGGGTAAATAGGTTTTCAGCGACTCAAAACCGTCTTCACACGCCACGCTGACCTGCCTGCCCGCCCCCAGTTGCGCAATGTTGCCTGACAGCGACTTGAAGTCTGTCGGGTGCAGTTCAAACAGTTTGAGCTTGTCTCGGCCCTCCAGAAACTGCTGCGTGATGAAGGGCGAGCCGGGGTAAATTTTGAGGTGGCTGACGTCACCAGTTTCTACAAACTTGGGGTTCAGACCGCGCAAAACGTCTGCGTAGTCTTGCAGGGCAGGGCAGAAGTCGTCTGGCGTGATGACTTTCTTCATTAACTTGCCCGCTACTTTTTCAGGAGCTGCCTGCGCCCGTATTTGTTGGTCTGCAGGCTTATTTGATGCCTGAAAAAGCCTGAAAACACCGTCTTTGGCCTCGCCACTGGTCTCGGTGTAGTCACCATCCAGGCGGTACAGCCCCGCACCCGCGTGGGTGTCGATGACGCTCAGGGCGGTGTCTTTGCCGCACAGGTACTTGCACAGCGCAATCAGGGTGGTGTGTTTGAGGACATCGGCATGGTTGCCGGCGTGAAAGGCGTGGCGGTAACTGAACATGGGGCTATTTTCGCCTCTAAACGACTTGCAGAACCACCCATATTGACGTAAGCACTTGATAGTTCATATAATCGAAGGCTTCGCAGCGCAAATGTGGTTCCGCGTCGAAGCGCGCTTTTGGAGTGATTCATTGGCAAACCTGCTACCTAAGAGGTTCCCATCAGAGGAACGCCGACCGTAGAAAAGAACCCGCCAAACCCTTCTTTTAAAGAGAAAACTCATGAAAACTTTCAGCGCGAAACCCGCTGACGTGGTGCACGAGTGGTTTGTGATTGACGCGACCGACAAGGTCCTCGGACGAGTAGCCAGCGAAGTTGCTCTCCGTTTACGCGGCAAACACAAGGCCATTTACACGCCTCACGTCGACACCGGTGACTTC
>JANMIH010000329.1:0-2341 GCA_031375685.1 Polaromonas sp.
TGGCCTTCTTCAAAGCGCACGGTCACTTCTTCGCGCTTCACGACTACTTCGTCTTTCCAAAAGGCAACACCCATGATCGGGTTGACGATTTTCATGCCGCTGTTCAAAAACTCCAGGTCTTTGGCTTCGTGCGTGGCGCCGAGCATGTTGCTGTCGGTGGAATAGGCTTTTTCAGCCGACATCTTGTAGCCAAACCCTGCCTTGGTCATGAACGCCGACATTTCAGCGCGGCCACCCAGCTCATCGATAAACAATTGGTCCAGCCATGGTTTGTAGATTTTTAAATCCGGGTTGGTCAGCAGGCCGTAGCGGTAAAAGCGCTCAATGTCGTTGCCTTTGAAAGTGCTGCCATCACCCCAGATGTTGACGTTGTCTTCTTTCATGGCGGCGACCAGCATGGTGCCCGTCACAGCACGGCCCAGCGGCGTGGTGTTGAAGTAAGTCACGCCTGCGGTGGTGATGTGAAAAGCACCGGCTTGCAGCGCAGCAATGCCCTCAGTGGCAAGCTGCTTGCGGCAGTCAATCAGGCGGGCTTTTTCAGCGCCATATTCCATGGCTTTGCGCGGAATCTCGTCGTAGTCAGGCTCATCGGGCTGGCCCAGGTTGGCGGTGTAGGCGTAGGGCGCAGCGCCTTTGAGTTTCATCCAGTGCAGGGCAGCGCTGGTGTCCAGCCCGCCTGAAAACGCGATGCCGACTTTTTGCCCGATGGGAAGGTGTTGGAGGATGGTGGCCATGAAGTTGTTGGGTTTCTTTTTAGTTATTCAAAGTGGCAGATGTAGTGGTACGGCTCGGTCACGCGGATATCAAACTTTGAATTGCCCGGCACATTGAATTTTTCACCCGCGCTGGACTTGACCCACGCATCGCTGCCCGCCAATTTGTATTCGCAGCTGCCAGCCACGCATTCCATGATCTCGGCCACGCCGGTGTTGAAGGTGAGGGTGCTGGGCAGAATCACGCCGACTGATTTTTTGGTGCCGTCCAGGTAGGTGATGCCGTGGCTGATGCACTTGCCGTCAAAGTAGACGTTGGCCTGGGTGGTGACGGTGATGTTGGAGATTTGTTGGGTAGTCATGCGCTGATTTTAAATGACGGGCTCTGGCTGTCTGAATCTGTTGGCTTGAAGCGCGCGTACTCAAGATTCATGGACAATCCTTTTCATGACACCTTCAAACCCGATTCACCTGGATAGCACCTTGATCGCCCTGATTGACCGCGTCGCCCTGGCGGATGAAAAAGCCCTGCGCGAGCTGTACGAGTTGACCTCGTCCAGGCTCTACGGCGTGGCAGTGCGCGTCGTGACCAACCGCGAGTGGGCTGAAGACGTGCTGCAAGAAGCGTTTATCAATATCTGGAAGATTGCGGGCGACTACAAAGCCACGCTGTCGCCACCCATGGCCTGGATGGCGCTGGTGGTACGCAGCCGGGGCCTGGACTTTTTGCGCCGTCGCGCGTCTGAGCGGGCCGACCGCATGCAGGAGCTGGACGACGTGATTTCTGACACCGTGGCGGGCGACTCCCCCAACCCGATGGATACCGCCCAGGCCAGCGAGCAAGCCAAGGCGCTGCACAACTGCCTGAGCCTGCTGGACAACAAACAGCGTGAGGTCGTCAGCCTGGCTTACATGCGGGACTTGAGCCACGGCGAGCTGGCCGAGCAGCTAAAACTGCCGCTGGGCACGGTCAAAACATGGATACGGCGTGGGCTGGCGCAATTGCGCGGTTGCATGGCCAAACTGGCCTAGAAGGATCAACAACATGAACTTGCTTAACAACCCCCCCTTGATTGAACAGCTCGCTGCGAGCTACGCGCTGGGCACATTGCGCGGCGGCGCACGCCGCCGCTTTGAAGCGCTGGCACGCAACCATGCAGAGGTGCGTGCGCAAGCCTTGATCTGGCAGGGCCGCATGGCGTCCGTTGCTGAATTGCAGCCGCAGGCTGTGCCGAGCCCCGTGGTCTGGAAACGGATTGAAAACCTGGTCAATGCCGACAAGCAAGCCAAAGCGATGCTTGTAGCGCGTGCCCCGGCCAAAGCAGACAAAGGCTGGTGGAGCAGCTTGAACCTGTGGCGCGGCTTGTCCAGCATGGGCGTGGGCGTGGCGGCTGTGGCCTTGATGGTAGGTGTGAACCTGAACAGCATCAACGCCAAACTGGGCGACGAGGTGCAAGACCTTGCCGCCAGGTTGGGTGCCACACCCGAAATTCAATACGTGGCGGTGCTGGCCGACGACAAAGCCGCAGCGTCCATGCTGGTGACCTTTGACCCCAAGAGCCAAAAGCTGACCCTCAAACGCGTAGGTGGTTTTCAAGAGTCGCCTGACAAGTCGCTTCAGCTCTGGG
>JANMIH010000376.1:0-2010 GCA_031375685.1 Polaromonas sp.
GGTGTAGCGCATCGCCGCAGCGTTGTCGCCATCGACCGAGCCAAAGTTGCCCTGACCGTCAACCAGCAAATGACGCATTGAGAAATCTTGCGCCATACGCACGATGGTGTCGTACACCGACTGGTCACCGTGCGGGTGGTATTTGCCAATCACATCGCCCACAATTCGAGCGGATTTTTTGTAAGGTTTGTTCCAGTCGTTGTTCAACTCATGCATCGCAAACAGAACGCGGCGATGCACGGGTTTCAGGCCGTCACGGGCATCAGGCAGTGCCCGTCCGACGATCACGCTCATGGCGTAATCGAGGTAACTGCGCCTCATTTCTTCTTCAAGACTGATGGGCAGGGTTTCTTTAGCAAACTGGGTCATGAACGGCCTGGAGGAATATTTTGTCGCAGTGCGCAACGTTAACCCTGCATTTTAGGGCCTGAGCCATCTTCTCTAGGTTGTGGCTAAGCAGCAACAAAGATTCAAGTTTCTGAAGTCTGTGTCGGACGAAAGCGATTGTGGGCTTGTACCGGTAAATGACTGTGGCACAATAAACGCAACGCTTTGAGTGATGGTCATTCAAAGCGTATAACTTATCAATCGCAGCCAGTCTGCGGCTTTTCTCTAGAGGAGAACCATGAAGAAACTCAACAAAGTGGCAATGTTGTTTGCTTCCGCAGCGCTCGTTACCGCCGCCGGTGCACAAACTGTCGACAACTGGAAAAACGGTTCAAACGAACTGGTCTGGAAAAACGGTACCAACGAATTGTGCTGGCGCGATGCGTTCTGGACGCCTGCAACAGCATTCCCAGGTTGCGATGGTGCTATTGCTCCTCCAGCTCCTGCGCCAGCCCCTGCACCAGCTGCGGTTGCTCCGCGTGCTGCACCAGCGCCTGCGCCAGCACCTGCTGCTTCAGCTACTGTTGCAACTAAAGTCACCTACGCTGCTGACGCTTTCTTTGACTTCGACAAAGCTGTTGTCAAGCCAGAAGGCAAAGCCAAGCTGGACGATCTGGTCAGCAAAATCAAGGGTATCAACCTCGAAGTCATTATCGCTGTTGGTCACACTGACGCAGTCGGTGGCGATTCTTACAACCAGAAACTGTCAGTTCGCCGTTCAGAAGCTGTCAAGGCATATCTGGTGTCCAAAGGTATTGAAAACAATCGCGTTTACACCGAAGGCAAAGGCGAAAAGCAGCCCGTTGCTGACAACAAGACCTCCGAAGGCCGTGCCAAAAACCGCCGCGTCGAGATCGAAGTCGTTGGTACACGCGCCAACAAGTAATCCTTCAAGATTGCTCTGAAAAACCGCGCTCTGGCGCGGTTTTTTTATGCCCGAACGATAATCAACACATGCATACCCAAGACAACTTCGATCCGGCCGAACTGGCCAAATTTTCTGATCTCGCTCACCGCTGGTGGGACAAGGAAAGCGAATTTCGCCCCCTTCATCAAATCAACCCCCTGCGGCTGGACTGGATTCAGAACCTGATTCCCCTCAAAGGCCTTCGTGTGCTGGATGTTGGTTGTGGTGGCGGCATTTTGGCCGACGCCATGGCGCGCCAAGGCGCCGACGTCTTGGGCATTGACCTGGCCAGCAAAGCACTTAAAGTCGCCCAACTGCACGCCCTGGAAGCAAGAACCGAAGGTGTCGCGTACCGTGAAATCAGTGCCGAAGCACTGGCTGCTGAGCAGCCCGGTACCTTTGATGTGGTCACCTGCATGGAAATGCTGGAGCATGTGCCAGACCCGTCACTCGTGGTGAAAGCCTGCGCCACGTTGGTCAAACCGGGCGGGCATGTGTTCTTTTCCACCATTAACCGCAATGCCAAAGCCTTTTTGTTCGCCATTGTGGGCGCTGAATATGTACTTAATCTGCTTCCGCGCGGCACCCATGAATACGCAAAACTCATCAAACCCAGCGAGTTGGCCGGTCACTGCCGCAGCGCAGGGCTGAATCTTCAGCACACCAAAGGGTTGCAGTACAACCCTTTATCCAAGCATTACTGGCTTGATGACAAC
>JANMIH010000386.1:0-2996 GCA_031375685.1 Polaromonas sp.
GCCAAACGCCTGGGCGCACAAGGCTACACCGTGCATGACGTGCGAGGCGGCTCACAGTACACCACGCATGAAGGCAGTTGGGACGCCGACAAAATGATCGAGATGAAAATTATTTGCGACGAAGCGGTGGCCGACGCACTGGCCAGCCACGTCATCAGCCAATATGCCAGCAACTACGGTGTCAGCCTGTTTTTCTCTGACATTGAGGTCGTTCGACCGCAAAAGTTTTAAGGACCCTCTCATCTGCGCAGCACGCACAGCAGGCTTTATCAACCGAGGTATTCAAGGGTAAACGCATCATTCGCAACATTCAGACCAGATGGCGTTGTGTCGGTCAAGGCCGGGTAGACTAAAGTTAAACCATCTCCGCCATGCTGCGTTTGACCCTTGGTTTTTCATGATTTCTTTCATCGTCCCGGCCTACAACGAGGCGCAGTGCCTGGCTGCAACGCTGGATGCCTTGCACCAGGCCGGCCTTGCCTTGGGCGAGTCCTATGAAGTCGTGGTGGCTGACGATGGCTCTACCGATCAAACCGCGGCTATTGCTGCGGATAAGGGTGCCATCGTTGTCAGTGTTGCGCATCGGCAAATTGCTGCCACGCGCAACGCTGGTGCGATGGTGGCACGCGGTGACATGCTTTTTTTTGTTGACGCCGACACATTGGTAAATGTTTCAGTTGTCAATGCCGCAGTTCAGGCCATGCGCCAGGGTGCAGTCGGTGGGGGTGCTGGTATGGTTTTTGATGAGCCAACACCGCTTTATGCCCGCCTGATGCTGCGTGCCATCGTGCATGTTTTCAGGTGGTTAGGGGTGGCGACCGGCTGCTATTTATTTTGTACCCGCCCGGCCTTTGACGCCGTGGGCGGCTTTGATGAAAAATATTTCGGCGCTGAAGAAATCGTGATGAGCCGCGCACTCAAGCGGCAAGGCCACTTTGTTATTTTGAAGCAGACCGTGACGACCTCTGCGCGCAAGCTGCGCACCTACTCGGTGTCGGAGCAGCTGCGTTTCATGGTGCGCATGGCACTGCGCGGGACGAAGTCGCTGAAACAGCGTCAGGGCATGGAGTTCTGGTACGCCAAGCGCAGGCCAGACCCGCGCAACGATGCCTGAACCGGGGGATGCCGGTTACTTTCGGCGCGAGATGATTTGGCTGCCTTAAACTCAGCTTAATGATCACTTTTTCATCCCCCCAGCACGCGCTGCACGCCCCGAAAACCGAGTTTTACAGGGGCGAGCGCGTCCCGTGTTTTGAGTCGCCAGCAAGGCTCGACTTTGTTCTCACAGAGCTGGCCGCGTGTGGCCATGAGGTGCGCACGCCTGACACCGACAGCATGGGCGCATTGTTAAAAGTTCATTCGCCTGCGTATCTGGCGTTTTTGCAAACGGCATGGCAGCAATGGCTAGCGGTCAGCCCGGGCAATGCCGATGCGCAACCGTTTCCATCGGTCTGGCCGGTGCGCACGCTTCGCCATGATGTGGAGCCTGACAACTTCATCGCCAAACTTGGGCTTTATTCAATGGACAACGGCACACCGCTGGTGGCGGGCACCTGGGCTGCTGTCAAGGGCGGGGCTGAAGCGGCTGCCAGCGCGGCGGCGCTGGTGTCGCGTGGCGAGCGCAGCGTGTTTTGCGCCACCAGGCCGCCCGGGCATCATGCAGGCGCTGACTTTATGGGTGGCTACTGCTTTTTGAACAACGCGGCTGTCGCGGCTGAAGCGTTGCTGGCCAGCGGCTGCCAGCGCGTTGCCGTGCTGGATGTGGACTTTCACCACGGCAACGGCACCCAGAGCATTTTTTACGACCGCGCTGATGTGCTGTTTGTCAGCCTGCATGGCGACCCTCAAACCGAATACCCGTTTTATCTGGGCCGTGCGGATGAGCTGGGTGCGGGTGACGGTTTGGGCTTTAACCTGAATTTGCCCTTGCCAGCTGGCACGACGGCCGAGCGCTGGTTTGCAGCGCTTGACGCAGCTTGTGAACGCGTCAAGTCATACCGTGCGGATGCGCTGGTGGTCTCGCTGGGTTTGGACACGTTTGCCGGCGACCCGATTTCAAGCTTCAACTTGCAGTCGCCAGACTTTGAAAAGCTGGGCCGCAGGCTCGCTGGGTTGGGCTTGCCAGCCGTTCTGATTCTTGAAGGCGGGTACGCCGCGCAAGCGCTGGGTGTGAATGCTGTGAATGTGCTGAACGGGTTTGACGCCAGCCAAACAAGGTAACGGCCAAGCAGTCACGCCAATCACCCGTCATGCGCATTGAAATTGATGACCTGTCCCGCCCCCAAGTCCACGCATTGCTTCAGGAGCACCTTGACAACATGCATGAACTGTCGCCACCGGAGCAGGTGTCCAGTTGCGACTCAAGGACTTAGATGCATTTCCGCATTTCGATTGTTTTTTAGAACGAAAAACCGCCCGCAGGCTTGGTTTAAACTTTAATGCAACTTACCGCGAAGGAGTGAACTTGATGCGACTTTTAAAACTCACAGCCATACTTGTCTTGATCAGTTCTGCCGTGCAGGCGCAGACGTCAGTGACGCTAACTGGTCAATGGACAGGTACAACAAAATCGCCAGGCACCGGGAACGATCTTCAGATAGAGGTAAAAGTTTCAGAGACCGCAGGAAGCTGGAGATACGCGACGCCGGCAACCGCAAAGAAAGCAGGGCCGTGCCTGAACAGAGAATTTCCGGTGATGATCAAATCACATCCGAACGCCAAAATAGTCTTCAGTGTGGACGGGCCGAGTCTGATCGTAGGTTGCCCATCGTTTGTAGTAACCCTTGAGCGCACAGATGAGCAGACACTGACGGGCACGTTTGGCGACGGTAGGCCCGTCGTTTTAAAGAAGCAGTAGAGGCACTTGCAGAATTCAAAATTACAGCAAGCTCGAATTGATTCGGTGCTTAAATTTTAAGCACTTTGCGTAGCGCCAGCAGCAATTGAACGCTATGGCATCGGTTTTCCCTTGTTTAGCCCACACAGCATCCGCGCGA
>JANMIH010000389.1:0-8174 GCA_031375685.1 Polaromonas sp.
TGATATTGGCAAATTGCTTTGATTTGCCCGTTTCAAAAAGCTCCTGTGTTTGTTTGCACTTGAATGACTGAATCATGCACGTATTTTATACCGTTTGACGGTAAGCTGCAACTCTGCCGAGCTGTCTTGGCAGCGCTGAGACGGTGATTAGATTGCTCAGGAGACGTTTTTTATGACCCGGTGCAGTTCAAACGTGTTTAAAACCTGTTTTGAGGCTTGAATTGGCCATTTTAGGGTATCAAATCATCCTATAACCCAATGAATTTGTGCGCAAACAGCTACTAATTTAATAGCAAAATACCTATTTTTAGGTGCATCGCGCGGCAACAAATCCCCAACGGGCTGCGCTGATAGATGGCTCAGATGGACAAGATCGAGAAACTCAACGCTTTTGGGGTGGCGGTTGACCGTTAACGAGCGCGCGCTCTTGCAGCAGCACGTCCATCAGTGCTGCAGCATGCTGGCCAACTTCACCCACACCTTCAGGGGACGCAGCCAGACCTTCAAGAATCTCAAGAAAGTCCATTCGCAGCCGTTGTCCATCGATGCCCGGCTGTCGGCAAAGCGCTCCGGCAAGGGCGGCGATAGCATAGCCCGCTTGTAGGTCCATTGGATCTGGTTTGGACATGATCACCCTATTTGCAGGTTAGGTTGCCTGGCTGGCCAAAAACCGGCTTGCAGTCATACGTTTTTGTTTCCAGCTTTTGTCCCACGGCATCGATGGCCTGCCGATTTGAATTGGCGATAGCCTGGGCGTTTGCTGTAGCTTGCGCGCGGGCGGCAGATGCGTTGCGATCAGCGCTCTTTTGCGTAGAGTGGTCTTTCCACATTTCATAGGCTGCTGTGGATGTAGGCCGACTGGAGGCCTTGGCTGCGATGTTGTCGAGGCATTCTGCCTTGGCAGCATCGGCCAGGGTTTTGCCTTTGCTATCGCCATATACGTAGGAGGAAAATTTGCACTGGCCAGAGTCACGTCTCAAGGCGTCTTGCACAGCTGCATCAGTGCGCATGGCTTTGGCCTCTTGTCTTAATCCCCTCGCATCGACAGTGTTGGATGTTGTGTTGACGGCTGCCTCTTTAGTAGCCTGTGAAGCACACAATGAATCGCTATAAGTCACCTTACCATCGGCACCAGTGCATTTACGCACTTGGGCATTGGTGCCAGTAGCCATCGACAAGAGAATGAGGCTGAATATCAAGCTGACGGTATGCATATATTTCTCCTACAAATACCTGGTTGCGACCTTGTCCTTGCAGACATTTCTCAATTTGTTACAGACATGAAACGGGAGTTGATTAATTTGTGTCGTACTCGTCACCTCGGCTGGGCGAAAGCGACCTGCCGATATCGGTACCCCCAACAAACTCAAACTTCGCAGCGATGACCAGCGCGTCTTGAGAATTTTTGGCCAAAGAAACCAATATCGACTTCACCAAAGGCGCCCTCAACCCTTGCTTTCCGCCCAAAGCTTTGTACGTTCCACAGCATTGTGCCATCGCGTCAGCCTAGCCGAACGCTCATCTTCCCGCATCACCGGCTCAAAACGCCGGTCAACTTGCCACTGGCTGGCTATTTCATCTGTGCCTGACCAAAAGCCGACGGCCAGCCCGGCCAGGTAGGCTGCGCCCAAGGCGGTGGTTTCCAGCACTTGGGGGCGCACCACGGGTACGCCTGAAAAGTCGGCCTGCATTTGCATCAACAGGTTGTTGGCGGATGCGCCGCCGTCCACCCGCAGCTCCTGCAAGCCCAAGCCTGCGTCCTGGCTCATGGCGGTGAAGACGTCAGCGCTTTGCAAGGCGATGGCTTCCAGCGCAGCTCTGGCAATGTGGGCGCGGGTCGTGCCGCGAGTCAGCCCTAACATCGCACCGCGTGCATACGGGTCCCAGTGCGGCGTGCCCAGCCCGGTGAAGGCGGGCACCAGGTACACGTCGCCGCTGTCGGGCACGGATTCGGCCAAGGCCTGCACTTCAGCCGCTGACTGGATGATGCTCAGGCCGTCGCGCAGCCACTGGATGGTGGCGCCGCCCATGAAGACGCTGCCTTCCAGGCAATATGTCGTGCCTGTGTCCAACTGCCAGCCCACGGTGCTGAGCAGCTTGTTTTGCGATGCGACCGGCTGACTGCCGGTGTTCATCAACATGAAGCAACCCGTGCCGTAAGTGTTTTTGGCCATGCCGGGTTTCAGGCACGCCTGGCCGAACGTCGCGGCTTGCTGGTCGCCAGCAATACCTGCGATGGGGATGGGAACGCCAAAAAGTAAGGGGTCACTCTCGCCCACCACCCCGCTGCTGGGCACGACTTCGGGCAAGACGGATGGCGGGATGTTGAACAACGCCAACAACGCATCGTCCCACTGCAAAGTATGGATGTTGAACAGCAGGGTGCGCGATGCGTTGCTGGCATCCGTTACATGTACCTTGCTGCCGGTCAGGTTCCAGATCAGCCAAGAGTCCATCGTGCCAAAGGCCAGTTCGCCTTTGTCCGCCCTGGCGCGCGCGCCGGGTGTGTTGTCGAGCAGCCAGGCCAGCTTGGTGGCTGAAAAGTAGGCGTCCAGCACCAGCCCGGTTTTTTGCTGAATCAGCTCGGCATGGCCTTGTTCGCGCAGCTCGTCGCAGCGGCCTGCGGTACGACGGTCTTGCCAGACGATGGCGTTGGCCAGCGGCTGGCCGGTGCTGCGGTCCCACAGCACGGTGGTTTCACGCTGGTTGGTGATGCCGATGGCGAGTATTTCAGGCTTTGAAGTTGCTATAACTTCAGGAGCTGCTTGCGCACGTATTGATTGGCCTGAAGGCCAATTTGAAGCATTTTTCAGGCAGTTTTGAGCCGTTTTGAGCTGGCTTTGCCAGATTTCAAGCGCATCATGCTCGACCCAGCCTGGCTGCGGGAAGATTTGGGCAAATTCGGCCTGCTCAACGGCCACCACCGCCCCGGCGTGGTCAAACAGCATGGCGCGTGATGAGGTGGTGCCCTGGTCAAGAGAGAGGATGTAGCGCATGACCCCAAGCGTAGCGCACTGCTGCTGCGTTTTGATCTGTCGTCTCCCCCATGTCACCACGCCCAGATAACATGACGCCATGACTTATGCCAAGTGCTCTCGTCGTCAGTTCATGGCCGCCGCCAGCGCCGTGACCTTGGCGGGCTTTGCCGGCGGCTCAGTTGCGCAACTGGCACCCGAACAACCCGCACCGCGCCTGCGCCTGATAGGCCAGACGCGCTTGCCGCACAGGGTGCAATACCAGGGCACGACTGTCGGTGGTTTGTCAGGCATTGACCGTGACCCGGCGAGCGGGACCTACTACCTGCTGAGTGACGACGGCGGCAGCCTCAACCCACCGCGTTTTTATACCGCCCGCCTCGCCCTGACGGCCGACCAGCTGGGTGATATTGAACTGACAGGCGTGACGTTATTGCAAGGCTTGAACGCACCTGACCCGGAAGCGATCAGATGGCACGCGCCCAGCCAGAGCCTGCTGTGGACGAGTGAAGGCAACGCGGCGCGTTTTACCGCAACAGCGCTGCATCAGTCACGTGCTGATGGCGCATTGCAGCGCACACACCCCATGCCTGCCCTGTTTGACTTTGGCCTGACGACGGGCGCGCGGATCAACAAAACGCTGGAAGGCCTGGCCACCACACCGGATGGTCAAACCGCCTGGCTGGCGATGGAAGCAGCGCTCAGGCAAGACGGGCAAGAGCCGACGGTCGGCAGCCCCGGCGGGCCGTGCCGCTTCACGCAAATTGACATCACCACAGGAAAAGCGCTGCGGCAAATCGCCTACCAGCCTGATGCCATCCCCCGTTCGCCCGTACCCGCCAACGCGAATGCCGACAACGGCGTGGTGGAGGTGCTGATGCTGGACGCGCACCGCATGCTGGTGCTGGAGCGTGCTTACATGGCAGGCTTGAACGACCGGGAACGCAACTCAATTCGGCTGTATGTGATGGACACGCGCCAGGCCACAGACACTTTGAGTCTTGAAGCACTCCAACCCGGCAACCACACGCCCGCCGCCAAAACGCTGGTGGCTGATTTCATCAACTACCCCGCGTTGACCAGGCTGGACAATACCGAGGGCATGTGCTGGGGGCCGACCCTGCCTAACGGCAATAAAACCCTGCTCTTTGTCAGTGACGACAACTTCAACCCCCGGCAAATCACGCAGTTTCTAGCTTTTGAATTTCTGGAAAAACTTTCATGACAACACACCACGACAACATCGCCTTCATTGGCGGCGGCAACATGGCCAGCGCCATCATTGGCGGCTTGCTCAAACGCGGCGCGCCTGCCAGCAGCATTCAGGTGGTCGAGCCGTTTGAAGAGCAGCGCAGCAAACTGACTGAAAAATTTGGCGTGACGGTGCGCGAAGCGCCCAGCCCGCATTTGGCCAGCGCTTCGCTGGTGGTGTGGGCCGTCAAGCCGCAAACCTTCCAAGACGCGGCCCTTAGCACCCGCTTTCATACCAAAACCGCGCTGCATTTGAGCGTGGCTGCCGGCATCACATCCAGCAGCATTGCCCACTGGCTGGGCAGCGAGCACATTGTGCGCGCCATGCCCAACACGCCTGCGCTGGTGGGCAAGGGCATGACAGCCCTGTTTGCACGGCCAGCCGTATCAAGCGCAGGGCGCGCGATGGTAGACCGCGTGATCAACACCACCGGCGACCACCTGTGGCTGGATGATGAAAGCCAGCTGGATGCAGTCACCGCCCTGTCAGGCTCAGGCCCCGCTTATGTTTTTTACTTTATCGAGGCCATGATTGAAGCGGGCGTGGCGATGGGTTTGACGCGCGAACAGGCGCACCAGTTGGCGGTAGGTACGTTTGTCGGCGCCAGCGCACTGGCCAAGGCCAGCGATGAGCCGATTGAAATTTTGCGCTCCCGCGTCACGTCCAAAGGCGGCACCACCTACGCAGCCATCACATCGATGGAGCAGGACAACGTGAAAAACCTGTTCATGCGCGCCATGAGCGCGGCCAGGCATCGGGCCAAGGAAATGGGCGAGGAATTTGGCAAGGCGTGAAGCCGCTACAGCTGCGCCGCATAGCTCCCAGCTATTCCCATGAACACAGTAAACCCCAGCCAGTGATTGAGCCTGAAAGCCTTGAAGCAATCGTCCCGCTGACGCTTGCGGATCAGCCAGATGTGCCACAGCGCTTGCGCCAGCGCCAGGGTAATTGCTACTAAATAAATAGCTGCTTGCGCCCGATTTAATTGGCTTGAAAGCACATTTAGCCATATAAAAAGGTATAAAAAGTAGCTCAAAAGCACCGCCAGTACGTCAAAACGCCCAAAGGTGATGGCCGAGGTCTTCATGCCGATTTTCAAGTCATCGTCACGGTCTACCATGGCGTATTCGGTGTCGTAGGCAATCACCCAGAACAGATTGCCGAGCAACAGCACCCAGGCCAGCATAGGCACGCGCGACTGCACGGCGGCAAACGCCATCGGTATGCCAAAGCTGAAAGCCACGCCCAGCACCGCCTGCGGCATGGCCACAAAGCGTTTGGCAAACGGGTAAATGATGGCAATGCCTAAAGCGGCAAAAGACCAGGCAATGGCAGTGATGTTGGTTGTCAACACCAGGCCAAACGCACACAGCGCCAGCACCGCACCCACCGCCAGTGCTTCTTTGGCGGGCAGCTTGCCGCTGGTCACGGGCCGTTGGGCGGTGCGCTTGACATGCCGGTCAAAGTCACGGTCGGCCACATCGTTCAAACAGCAGCCCGCGCTACGCATTAAAAAAGTGCCCAGCGTGAACACCACCAGCAAATGCCAGCCCGGAAAACCATGTGACGCCAGCCACAGCGCCGACAGCGTGGGCCACAGCAGCAGCAGCCAACCCGCAGGGCGATCCCAGCGGATGAGTTGCAGGTAGAGGTTCAGTCTGTTTTTCAAAAACGTGCTCAAGTCACTTGCGCTAGCAAACCGTCCAGCGTCTTGGCTTTGACAAATTTGGCTGGGTTCACGCCAACCGCCAGCGCCTCAAAGTGTTTGACACCGCAGTCAATCTTGTCGGATTCCCCAGTACGCAAATCCAAAGCGACCAAGCTGCCTTTGGTTTCCACCACAAAGTACAGCTTGTCCTCGCCATCATGGCCAACCACCACCGCCCAGTCCGGGTTGTAGCTACCCAACGGCGTGGGGATTTTGAACCAGCTTGGCAATTTCACATACAACTTGACCGACTCGTTCTTCTCAAGTGCATCGGCAAACTTGAATTCGATATCTGAGTCATACAGCACGCTCTCGTACACCGACTTTTCGGTTTGTAAGGTGTTTAAGTAGCCCAACAATTCAGTCGTTTCAAACAGCTCTTGCGCCCAAATATGGTTGTCACCTAAACGGGTATACCGAATGCCGTCAACAATCGCATGTTGCTTATAGCGGTTGATGTACGTGGCCGCCAAGTCAATAAACTGCTGCGGGTTGACCTTAAAGTCGTCTAACCGCCCGCTGCGTTGCAGCACATCGACCAGGCTGCGGCGCGTCAGCTGGGTGCGGTCTTGCAGCTCGGTCAGCAAGTCAGGCAAAGCAATGGTTTCAGTGAGTGTTTCGTGTACCGAATCGCTGGTGCTCTCTGCCAGCACGCCGCCACGACCGATGGACAAATCAGCCTTGCGAAACCGCGCCCGCGTGGGCGTGACTTTGGGCGCGTCTTGCAAGGCCTTGACGCAGGTATCCAGCAGCTTGGCATTGTCAAACGCCACGCGGTAAGTGGTGCGGTGCTTGATACGGTCCCACAGCGCCTTGAAGTCAGGGCTTAAATACACCTCTCGGCGCAGCGCAATGGGTTTTTTATCGTCGGCGTTTTTAATGTCCAGCTTGCCCGCCAATTTGCGCAGGCGCTCCATGATCAGCGCTTTGAAGGGCTCCAGCTCCGGCGGGATGGGAACCAGGTTGTCTTTGATGGCTTGGCGCAAACTGTCTTGTACTTTGCCTTTGGCGTCTATCAAGCCCAGCGCCTTTAAATGTTGCGCCATGGCTTCAGAGCGCTCCGCGCCCAACACATCAACATCGCCATCTGCGCCAGCCACGGCCAGTTGCGCAAAGGCGTGGCCTTCGACCACGCCAAAGCGTATGCCGGTCTCGGCCTCCATTTCTTTTTGCAGCTTGTCAGCAAAGTCTTCATAGCTTTCATTAGCTATCACCGTCAGCGTGTTCACCTCAAAGCCGCGCAGGCGCTGGCCGGTCTGGTCCACGCACAGGCGCAGGCCACGGCCAATCGTTTGACGACGCTCGCGCTCGGTGTTGATCTCGCGCAGGTTGCAAATTTGAAAGACGTTGGGGTTGTCCCAGCCCTCACGCAGGGCCGAGTGCGAGAAGATGAATTTAAGCGGCGTGTCAAAGCTCAGCAGCCGCTCTTTGTCTTTCATGATCAGGTTGTAAGCCCGTTCGGCACTGTCACGGCCGATCTGGTTGCTCTCGCCGGTGTCTGTCCAGCCGCCTTTTTTGTCGATAGAAAAGTAGCCGTCGTGTACGCCGCTGGCGGGGGCACTTAAATCGACTTCTTTGAACAAGCTGTTGTATCTGCTTGACTTGGCATACGCCGTGTATTCCTCTTCAAACATCTGCGCAAACTTGCCCTGCGCGGCAACACCATCAGCGCTGTACTGGCGGTAGTTGGCCACGGAGTCGATGAAAAACAGGCTCAGCACCTTGATACCCTTGGGCCGCAAACGCAGCTCTTTGTCCAGGTGCTCGCGGATGGTGCGCTTGATCATCATGCGTTTGATGGCGTCGTCGTCTACATCACCCACCGCTTGTCCAACCGTCAGTTGCTCTTCACCACCGGGGAATCTCAAGTCCATATACTGCGCGCCCGTTTTGGCGCTGAACTCACCCACCACGTAGTTGGCGTACATGGCGTTTTTGGTGACTTGTTCCAGGTCATCGTCCACGCGTACTTTTTTAGCCATCCGTTTTATGCTGCCCGTTTTAGACTGCACGTCCAGCTCTACTTCAGCGACGGGCTTTTTGCCCTCAAAGCCAACACCCAGCAGCTTCACATACGGCTTGTTATGACCACCTTGAATATCCAGACTGGCCACTTCAATCTGCTTGACCAACTGCCGCTCGTATGCGTCCACCGCGTCCAGCTTGTAGACCATGTGGTGCTTGGTGGCGTGGGTTGCAGAGTAGCGCAGGGTACACAGCGGGTTCATGGCCTCCAGCG
>JANMIH010000417.1:0-2094 GCA_031375685.1 Polaromonas sp.
CACCCATGAAGCGCGTGGCCGAGGAATTTGAGAAGCAAACAGGTCATCAAACCGTTTTATCGTTTGGCTCCACCGGCAAGTTGTACGCACAAATAACCAACGGTGCGCCATTTGACGTGTTTTTGTCGGCTGACAGTCAAACCCCTGTCAAACTTGAAAATGAAGGTGCAGCGGTTGCAGGCTCGCGCTTGACTTATGCCACCGGTCTGCTGGTGCTCTGGTCGGCCAAGCCTGGCCTGGTCGATGACAAGGCGGCAGTGCTCATGCGCAATGACTTCAAACGGCTGGCCATTGCCGCGCCCAAATTGGCACCCTATGGCGCGGCGGCTATGCAGGCCTTGACCAAAATTGGCATGCTGCCCTTGCTGCAACCCAAGCTTGTAACGGGTGACAGCATTGGACAGGCTTACAGCATGGTGGCTACAGGCAATGCTGAGCTGGGTTTTGTGGCGATGTCGCAGGTGTTTGAAGATGGCAAGCTTAAAAGCGGCTCGGCTTGGGTCGTACCCGCCAATTTGCACAGTCCGCTCAAACAGGATGCGGTGCTTTTGCCGCGTGCTCGCAGCAACCCGGCGGCGCTGCAGTTGCTGACGTTCATGAAGTCGGCTCAGGCTAAAACGATCATGACATCGTTCGGCTACGAATGATGGAAGCGACCTGGCAAGCCGTGTGGCTGACCGTCCAACTGGCGAGCATCACCACCCTGATTCTGCTTTTGCTGGGCACGCCGCTGGCCTGGTGGTTGGCCACTACGCGGTCATGGCTCAAAGGCCCAGTCAGTGCCGTGGTGGCGCTGCCGCTGGTGCTGCCACCCGTGGTGATTGGCTTTTACTTGCTGGTGTTGATGGGGCCCAACGGCCCGGTGGGGCACCTGACCCAATCGCTGGGCTTGGGGCTGCTGCCTTTTACTTTTGCCGGGCTGGTGGTGGGGTCGATTTTTTATTCATTGCCCTTTGTGGTGCAGCCGCTGGCCAATGCGTTTGCGGCGCTGGGCCGCGCACCGCTGGAGGCTGCTGCCACGCTGCGTGCATCGCCCCTTGATACTTTTGTCAGCGTGGTTCTGCCTCTGTGCAAGCCCGCTTACATCACCGCTGCGGTCATGGGGTTTGCGCATACCGTCGGCGAGTTTGGCATTGTGTTGATGCTGGGCGGCAACATACCTGGCCAGACGCGAACGCTGTCCGTGCAAATTTACGACCATGTCGAGGCCCTTGAATACGTGCAGGCACACTGGCTGGCAGGTGGGTTGATGGTGTTTGCGTTTGCTGTGCTGTTGGCACTGCATTGGTTGCAACCGAAGAAGGCCGCATGAACGGCATCAAGGCCAACTTCAAGCGCACTGTCGGTGATTTTTCAATCGACGTTGATGTGATGCTGCCGGGGCGTGGCGTCAGTGCCATTTTTGGGCCCTCGGGTTGTGGCAAAACCACCTTGCTGCGCTGCATGGCTGGGCTGGAGCGCGTGCCCAGCGGATTTTTTTCTGTCAATGGTGAGGTTTGGCAGGACGATGCCAGGCAGGTGTTCACGCCCGTTTACAAAAGGTCGCTGGGCTACGTGTCGCAGGCGGCCAATCTGTTTGCCCTCCTGAGCGTGCAGGGCAATCTCGACTACGGGCTCAAGCGCATTCCGCTGGCCCAGCGCAAGGTTGCGATGGGTCAGGTGGTTGACCTGCTGGGCATCCACAAACTCCTGGCACGCCAGCCAGCCACGCTGTCGGGCGGTGAGGCGCAGCGCGTGGCCATCGCCAGAGCCCTGGCCACCAGCCCGCAACTGCTGCTGATGGACGAGCCGCTGGCCGCCCTTGATGTGCAGCGCAAGGCCGAGGTCTTGCCGTACCTGGAGCGGCTGCACACCGAGCTGGCCATCCCCATTATTTATGTCAGCCACGCACCTGATGAAGTCGCCCGGCTGGCCGACCACCTGGTGTTGCTGGATGCTGGCCAAGTCACGGCCAGCGGGGCCACCCGCGAACTGATGACCCGGCTGGACTTGCCGCTGGCCCACGGCGACGCAGCAGCCGCCATCCTTGAGGCGGTGGTTTGGCGGGTCGAACCTGAATATCACCTCAGCCATGCCGAATTTGCAGGCGGGCAG
>JANMIH010000349.1:0-2912 GCA_031375685.1 Polaromonas sp.
ACACCTTTGCAGAGCTGGTCAGCCCAGACCTGAAGCGGGAATTGATTGAAAAAGCCATGTCAGGCCATGGCAGCGATTTTTAACCATTAGAGCAACTCACATGAACCCTGTTGTTGAACGAACCCCACCCCTCAAAAGCAAATTGCCCGCCGTCGGCACGACCATCTTCACCGTGATGTCGGCTTTGGCAGCCGAGAAGAACGCAGTCAATCTGGGTCAGGGCTTTCCGGACTTTGAGTGTGACCCGCAACTGGTGGGCGCGGTGACCGATGCCATGACAAAGGGCTTGAACCAGTACCCGCCCATGCCGGGTGTGCCGGTGCTGCGTGAGGCCATTGCAGCCAAGCTTTTAAAGCTGCACGGCCGCAGCTACAACGCCAATACCGATATTACCGTGACCGCAGGCGCGACCCAGGCCATCATCACCGCCCTATTGGCCATCGTCCACCCCGGTGACGAAGTCATTGTGCTGGAGCCCTGCTACGACAGCTATGTGCCCAACATTGAGCTGGCAGGCGGCGTGGTGGTTCGCGTGCCCTTGACACCTGGCACGTTCAGGCCAGACTTCGACAAGATCGGCGCGGCCATGACAACCCGGACCCGCGCCATTTTGATCAACTCGCCCCACAACCCCAGCGCCACGGTGTGGACCGAGGCTGACATGCTCAAGCTGCAAGACCTGCTGGCCCCCACGGATGTGCTGCTGATCAGCGACGAGGTCTACGAGCACATGGTGTTTGACGCGGACAAGGGGCAAATTCACCAAAGCGCAGCGCGCTTTGCGGGGCTGGCTGCGCGGGCTTTTATTGTCAGCAGCTTTGGCAAAACCTACCATGTCACGGGCTGGAAGGTGGGCTACGTCGCCGCACCCGCCGCCCTGACTGCCGAGTTTCGCAAGGTGCATCAGTTCAACGTTTTTACGGTCAACACCCCGGTGCAATACGGCCTGGCCAGCTACATGGCCAATGAGAACGCTTATCTGGACTTGCCTGCTTTTTACCAGCGAAAACGCGATTTGTTTCGGGCAGGCCTGGCCAAAACCCGTTTCAAACTGTTACCGAGTGAAGGCGGCTACTTCCAGTGTGTGGATATTTCTGATGTCAGTGACCTGAACGAAGCCGATTTTTGCAAGTGGCTGACCACAGAGGTTGGCGTGGCTGCCATTCCGTTGTCAGCGTTTTATGGCGATGGCTTCGACCAGCGGGTGGTGCGCTTTTGCTTTGCCAAAAAAGACGACACACTCAACGCAGCGTTGGCACGTTTGGCAAGACTATGAAAATTAATAATGATTCTTGAAAGAACGTAGATTTCTCTAGCTCCGTCAAACTTGTTCCGCTTCTGTTTGGAATTCTTTCGGTATTTGCTTGGGTCATTTGGTCGACCTACTGGGATGCTGGACTCTACGGCGACAACGTTGAACAGTTTGTTTGGGTTCATAGTCTGGAGTGGGGTTACTTCAAGCACCCGCCCATGCCCACTTGGCTGCTAGGTGGAGTCATTCAACTCATAGGTTCACATAGCTGGTTGACCAATGCGCTTGCAGCCGTTTGTTTTGCTGTCACTGGTTTTTTAACCTGGCTGATAGCACGCCAGTTATTCAATGAGAAATTGGCCAATATTGCGATTGTTTTATGGACGTTGCAGCAATGCTTCAGTGTGTCTGCACAAATTTATAACCACAACACAGTTTTGGTCATGTTCATGTCGGCTACGGTCTATGCGTTGCTGCGCGCCCAATCAGACGGGAAGTCGTATGCGTGGTGGTTGTGTGCAGGATTTTTGGCAGGCTGCGCCATGCTTTCCAAGTACCAAGCGGCGTTGCCGCTGTTTGTTTTATTGGTAACCGTTTGTATTACAAACAAGCAGTCTGTGCGGTCTTTATTAATTGGTTTTGCCTGGGCCGTACTTGGTTTTTTTGTCGTTTTCAGCCCGCATTTTTATTGGGCATTTGTCAATAAATTTCCTGCACTGCACTATGCATCGGCAGCCATTGAGTCGGGCGGTCCGATGCAACGCCTTGCATGGGTCGCTACTTTTTTTATCAATCAGATTCGCATGGTTTTCCACTCTTTCTGGTACTGATCTTGTGCTTTGCAATTTTAAAATTTCGCCGACCCTTGCGCGTACCTGTAGCCGAAGAGTCGCACCAACCCGAGCAGAACAGCATCTGGCTATTGGGTTTGGTAGGAGCGCCAGTTTCGATACTGCTTATTACTTCGCTGATTAGCGGTAGTCAGCTGCGCAACCATTGGGGTGTACAACTTTTTCAATTTTTATCGCTATGGCTGGCATGGCGCTGCAGGGGCAGCAAAGCATTAAGACTGACTGTACTGATACCCGTAGCGATTGCAATCCATGCCGCTGGTTTTGTATACATTGCGATCAAGCAGAGCGACCCAAGTTCGGTGCAGTCCGAACGCAGACAGGACTCCAGCTACCCAGCTGAAGCCATGGCCAGTGCAGCTTTGGCTCATTGGCGCGTGCAAACATCGTGCCCTTTGAAGATAGTCGGTGGCGACTTTGAAGCCGGCTTGGTGTCTGCTTTTCTGACCACCTTTCCCATGGTTTACAGCGGTGCAGAAGCCACGCCCTGGATCAAGCAAGAGCAAATACGCCAGCACGGTATGTTGCTCGTTGCAGATATGAACACCAAGCTGCCTGCCAGTGCAACCGCCATAACCCGATGGTTTTTGGATGGCAGCGCATCTCATAGCGGTAAGTACGTTCAGTTTGCGCTACTGCCACCGGCCAATTCATGCAACTGACCAACACCGAAGAGACGACAAGCGTGGGTTATAGGTTTTTGCCGACAGTTACTCATAAGTCAGTAATATAGGCGACAGATGGATGACGAAAGAAGGACTTTACCAGCGCACTGTCGTTCGCGATATTTTGCAGTTGCGCATCGACCC
>JANMIH010000441.1:0-3117 GCA_031375685.1 Polaromonas sp.
GCGTCACGCCTTCTGCCACGCCTTCAAAACAGGCAGGCACGATAGCCCTGGCGTGGCTGGACGTTGCGGCAACTTTCACATCTGCCCAGTTGCCTATGCACCTGGGCCGGGTGGCAGACGCACAGTTTGTCGTCAATGACCCGCGTGTGTCGCGGCTGCACGCCAAAATCACCTGGCGGGCGGGCAAGTTTTACCTGGAAGACGTCAGCAGCTACGGCACCTGGGTCAAATTTGAAGGCAGCGCCGACGTGGTGGCGCTGCGCCGCCAGGAGTGCGTGCTGATGGTCAATGGCGAGATGGCCCTGGGCGCAGCCTTTGATGACTTCAGCGTGCCCACCGTGAGCTTTAAATTGACGGGCAAATAACAACGACAGGAGACAACCGTGGTCTGGTTAAAACGCTTTTTATGGCTGGTTTTGACACTGCTGGTGGTGCTGGCAGCAGCAACCGGCATTTACGTTAACCGCAGCTTCCCGGCGCTCGATGGTGAGCTGAAAGTCTCCGGCCTGAAGGCCCCGGTCAGCGTGAGCCGCGATGCAGCTGATGTGACGCACATTAAGGCCCAAAGCGCGCCTGACGCCTGGTTTGCCATTGGCTACGTGCATGCGCAAGAACGCGGCTGGCAGCTTGAATTTAACCGCCGCGTCATGCACGGTGAGCTGTCTGAAGCCTTTGGCACGGCCACGCTGGACACCGACAAACTGCTGCGCACGCTGGGCATCATGTGGGCTGCCGAGCGCCAGTGGCAAGGCCTGCCGGCTGAGGGCAAGGTGGCCATGCAGGCCTACAGCGACGGCATCAATGCGTTTTATGCACAGTCGTCACAGGCCTTGTCGCCCGAGTTTCACATCCTGGGCGTCAAGCCCGGCGGCAAAGCGGGCAAACCCTGGACGCCGCAAGACAGCATGGGCTGGTCACTGATGATGGCGCTGGACTTGGGCGGCAACTGGGGCAACGAGTTTGCCCGCCTGTCAGCTTTAAAAAGCCTGAACACCGCGCAACTCTGGCAGCTTTTCACGCCATATCCGGGTGAGCAACCCGCGTCAAGCGTTGATTTTGCCAAACTGTATGCTGACCTGGGTGTTTACAAGCCTTCAGCAAACGCTATTAAAACAGGAGCTGCTTGCGCTCGTTTTCATTGGTCTGAATGCCAATTTGATGGTGAAAAACCACTCAAAACGGCTCAAAATGACGTCTTTTTGGCCTCAAACTTCACCAAAGACCTGACACGAGACATCACAGACTGGGCCAGCAGCCTGGGCACGGTGGACGGCAAGGGCTCCAACAACTGGGTGGTGGCTGGCAACCGCACAACCAGCGGCAAACCGCTGCTGGCCAATGACCCGCACCTGGGTTTGTCAGCTCCAGCTATCTGGTACTTTGCGCACCTGGAGGCTCCTGGCTTGAACGCGATTGGCGCCACGCTGCCGGGCATGCCGTTTGTGGTGCTGGGCCGCACCGACAAAGTCGCCTGGGGCTTTACCAACACCGGGCCCGACGTACAAGACCTGTATTTAGAGCAGATCAACCCCGCCAACCCCAAACAGCACCGCATCCCCAGCCAGGGCGAGCCCGCCTGGGCAGACTTCAAAACCCGAAGCGAGGTCATCAAGGTCAAAGGCCAGCCCGACGTGCCGCTGACGGTGCGCGAAAGCCGCCACGGCCCGGTACTGAGCGACGTGCAAAAGTCTCACGCTGAGGTGCTGGACACCAGCAAGTTCGTGCTGGCGCTGCGCTGGGGCGCGCTCGACGATGACAACCAGACAGTGCTGTCAGGCCTGCGGAGCAACGCCGCGCAGTCGATTGACGACCTGCAAGCCGCTTTCAGCACCTATCACTCGCCCATGCAAAGCGTGGTGATGGCCGACACGTCTGGCCGCACCGCCTTTAAAGCCGTGGGCAAGCTGCCACTCAGAAAGCCTGACAACGACATCAAAGGCATCGCCCCCGCACCCGGCTGGGACGCACGCTACGACTGGGCGGGCTGGGCCACCTATGCGCAAACCCCGCAGGCGACTGTCGCCGCCATCGCGGCCAAAGGCTTTTTAGCCACCGCCAACCAGCGCATCACCCCGCCAGACTTTCCGCTCTTCATGGGCCAGGACTGGACCGTGCCGTACCGTCAGGACCGCATTGAACAGCTCCTCGCCGCCACGCCCAAACACGACCTGGCCAGTATGCAGAAAATCCAGGCCGACGAACTGTCGATGGCCACCTTGAAGCTGCTGCCTTTTTTGACCACCGCATTGGACAAAAGCACCCACACCCTGGCCGCAGCCAGCAAAACCGCGCTCAAGGGTTTTGACGGCGTGATGCGGGCCGAGTCCGCCGCGCCGCTGATTTTTGCCGCCTGGGCTGACGAACTGACACGCGGCGTGGTGGGCGGCAAGTTTGGTGAAGCACCTTTTAAAGCCATGTACGGCAAACGCCACTTCCGCTCGGCTGTTGAAGGCATCATGGCGCGCAATGACGCCGACTGGTGCGGCGCTGCAACCTGTGCAGGCCAGTCCAGCGCTGCGCTTAGCAGGGCGTTAACCCGCCTGCAAAAAGACCACGGCACCGACGTGAGCCAATGGACATGGGGCAAAGCCCACAACGCCCTGTCTGCCCACAAACCCTTCGGCAACGTGCCCCTGCTGGCCAAATACTTCGACGTGCGTGTGCCCACAGGCGGCGACACCTTCACCGTCAACGTCGGCCAATACTGGGCCAACGACGACAAACTGCCGTTTGCCAACCGCCACGCCGCATCGATGCGTACGCTGTTTGACCTGGCTGATTTGGAGAAGTCCCAGTTCATCTACCAGACAGGGCAGAGCGGGCTGGTGTTTTCAAGCCGGTATCGGGATATGCGTGATACCTGGGCGAAGGTGGAATATCGGGCTTTGCAAATGACGCCGGCTGGTATGGTGCATGAGCTCAAGCTTGTCCCTTAAAGGCCAAGAGATTCCAAGCATCCTGCAATCTCTGCGAATTACGCCAGTGTTGGTGCATCAGGCTGGCGTGTAACAGCCAGTTGCAGCCCCGCAGCCCCTAGCACGGCCAGCATGGTTTTTATGGTGGGATTGCCTTTGGGTGACAGGGCACGGTACAGGCTTTCGCGGGGGATGCCAGCTT
>JANMIH010000449.1:0-1847 GCA_031375685.1 Polaromonas sp.
GCGTAAGTTAAGCCCGAGGTGGTTTCGGTCAAATACGGGGTATCGATTTGTTCGACATTGCCCATGCAGATGATTTTCGTGCCGGGACCGGCGCGTGTAATCAAAGTCTTCATTTGTTTCGGCGTGAGATTTTGCGCTTCATCCACAATCACCCAGCGATTCAGAAACGTGCGTCCACGCATAAAATTCATCGACCGAATTTTAATGCGGCTGGCAAGCAAATCATTGGTCGCACCACGACCCCAGGTGCCATGATCGGCGGTATGCGTGAGCACTTCAAGATTGTCGGTCAACGCGCCCATCCATGGCGTCATTTTTTCTTCTTCGGTGCCGGGTAAAAAGCCGATGTCTTCACCGACCGACACGGTCGCTCGGGTCATGATGATTTCTGTGTAGCGGCGGTCGTCCAGCACCTGCGTCAGACCGCTGGCCAGTGCCATCAGTGTTTTGCCGCTGCCTGCGGTACCGGCCAGGGTGACAAAGTCAACCTCTGGGTCCATCAGCAGGTTCATGGCGAAGTTTTGCTCGCGGTTGCGGGTGGTCACGCCCCAAACTGCGTTTTTCAGGTGGTTGAAGTCTTTCAGGGTTTTAAGCACCGCCGTTTTGGCGCGGATTTCTGTCACGCGCGCATACAGCGGCGGCTCGCCCGGGGCTTCAAAAAAGACAAACTGGTTGATGAGCAAGCTGCCCACAATCGGCCCGGTAATGCGATAAAAGTTGTAGCTGCCTTGCTGCCAGCTCTCAATGGTTTTGCTTTGACGCGTCCAAAAGTCATTGGGTAGCGCCAGCACGCCGGAATACAGCAAATCACCGTCTTCCAGCGTTTTGTCGTTTTGATAATCGTCCGTGGCCAATCCGAGAGCACGCGCCTTGACGCGCATGTTGATGTCCTTGGACACCAGCACCACCTCGCGCGGCGCATAGTCTTTGCGCAGCGCCTCGACCACGCCCAGAATCTGGTTGTCGGCTTTGCCCTGCGGCAGGCTGGTAGGCAGGGTGTAGTCCAGCGGCTTGGTTTGGAACAGCAGGCAGCCTTTGGCTTCGCGGTGTCCGGTCGTGTCAAGTTTGAGACCTTTGGCAATGTCAGCGCCTTGTGCGCCTGCCAGCGCATCGAGTGACCGGCTGGTTTGGCGGGCATTGCGTGCGACTTCGGTCATGCCCTTTTTGTGGCCGTCCAGCTCTTCCAGCACGATCATGGGCAAAAAGATGTCGTGCTCTTCAAACCTGAACAGGCACATCGGGTCGTGCATCAGCACGTTGGTGTCCAGTACGAACAGTTTGGCCGGGCCGGTGTGTTTTAGCTTTTTTGCAGGTTTTGACTGCACCACGACTTGTGAGCGTTCTTCGCTACTTTTTTTATAGCTGCTTGCGCCCGTATTGATTGGGCTTGGGGCATCTTTACCTTTGAATGCAACTGGGTGATCGCCGCCGCCTGCATGTGTAGCGCGGTTATCAAACAGGTCAAGTACGGGCGGTTTGGGGTTGCGTGGGCTGCCGCCTGCTCTTTGAGCCGCTTTGGAAGGTGATCGTGCCGGTGCGTCCATGGCATCGCTGGACAGCAGGGCGGCTCGCTTGGTCGGGGCTGGGGGCAGGGGCATGGTGCTTGAAACGCTTTCAAGGAGGGTTTTAGAAAAAACAGGGGTTTGAAAATGAAAAAGCCGCCTCAGAACCTGGGCGGCTTTGAAAAATAGATCGGTGTGTGAATCTCAGCAAGATGAGTTCATTATGCACAACTCGCGTGACTGGCTGAAAACTTCTTCAGGCCGTTTTTTTCAGTGCTTTCACGGCTTTAAGCACATCATCGACATGACCCAGCACCTTCAGGCCGCGCCACTCTTCGGCCAGAG
>JANMIH010000467.1:0-2733 GCA_031375685.1 Polaromonas sp.
CATCGGAATCAGCGACACGGCAAAGCTGAACAGCAGCGTTTTCATGACGAAAATCAGCGCAACAGCGGGGCTGAATACCTGACCGAACAAGCGCGTGTAGGCCGCAAAACCAGCCAGGTTGAAGCCGTAAATCGCCACATAGGCCACCAGCAAAGCCACCACGCAGCTCAGCACCGCCAGCGTGATGGTTGAAAAAATACCCGCTATCACGCGCGGCAGCACCTCACGGTGGATGGGGTTGATACCTTGCTGGCGCAACTTTTCCAGGTCGCCCCGCGCCTTCAGCTCCGCCAGCTCCGCACCATCCGGAATGGTGCAGCGCAGCGCTACAAACAGTGCAGCCGTCAACGGAATAAGTTCAAGCACCAGCACACGTATGACAACTTGCAGAGAATATTGCGACAGCCCGTAGCTCAAAGCGGTGGCGGTCACGATGCGGGTTAAGACCAGACTGATCAAGGCACACAGCAGCGTAAAGCTGGTCATGATGGGCGCTGTGTTGTCATAGACATGCCGCGCCAGCACCAGGCGGTCTGCCCGCTTGTAGCTGGACGGTGACAGCGCCAACAACAACAGCACAGCGCCCAGATGCAGCAATTTCCACCACTGCACCAGCCATTGCTGCGCGCTGTGGTTGGTGCTTGTCAGCAGGTCACGCCAGGGAGCTATCAGCATCATGGCCTCATGTTAACTGGCAAGACCAGCAAGCCAGGGCAAGCCGTGCAGGCAAGCCATGCCCACAGCCAGCGTGACGAGCATTTTGCCGCGCGACAAGATGGCAGCAGCAAAAGCGATGCATGCGGCGGCATAGCGCGGCCAGTCAGCCCAACCCGCCACCTCGCCACCCAAAGAACCATTCACAATGGCCACGCCGCTGAACACAATGGCCGCAAAAATCGCTGGCACCATGAGTTTTAAGGCGCGCTCCAGCCACGTGGGCATGTCGCGGTCGGAAAACAGGCCGATGAAGGAGTAGCGAATCAAAAACGTGCCGATGGCCAGGCCGAGCACGACTGACCAGCTTTCAAACGGGGTCAGGCTGGTCATGTCCTTTGGGGCATCCATTTTTGAGTCAGCAAGCCCGCCAGCAAGCCTGCCAGGCAAGCCGCAATCAAACCCAGCTTGAGCGGCAACGCAAACAGCAACACACTAGCCAGCCCGCCTACCAAAGCAGCAACACCCATGGGCACGCTGCGAATCGACGTGGCTGCAATCGCAATGAATGACAGCGGAATGGCAAAGTCAAGTTGCCAGCTGGCTGGCACGATGTTGCCTGCAAACACGCCAATCCCGCAAAACAGCACCCAAAATGACCAAAACATGCTGGTCGCGCCGGCGTAATAAGCCATCAGATGCGGGTCTTGCGGATACTTACTGGCGCGTATCTGGACAAATGAAAACGAATGGTCTACCAAAAACGCTGCGGCCAGCATGCGTTTGGGCTTGGCCAGGTGGCGGACATGGGCTGCCATGGCCGCACTGTAAACGGCAAACCGCAGGTTGATCACGCAGCCTGACAGCACTGCAATCCACAAGTTGGCATGGCCCTGCAAAAACTGCAGCAGCACCGCTTGTGCAGACCCGCCATAAACAACCGCAGGCAGCGCCAGCGAAGCGCCTGTCGTCAGCCCCGCATTGACCGATGCGACGCCGCAGACCAGGCCAAACGGCAAATAGGACGGAATCACCAAAAGGGTGTCGCGGGCACCACTGAGGAAAGCGGCGCGGGCAGGTGGGCTGTTCAAAGCCTTTGAAAAGAGCATGCCCTGATTTTTACATGGTCATCAAGGCACAGGCAGCAGGCGTATCAGCTTGCCATTGCTGCTGTCGGTCAACACGTAAAGCAGGCCATCGGGCCCCTGACGCACATCGCGGATGCGATCGCCAAGCTCACCGAGGAGTTTGCTTTCACGCACAACTTTGCCGCTGTAAGGGGCTGATAGCTCGATTCGGTTCAGGTAAGCCGCTCTGAGCGCGCCCACAAACAGGTTACCCTGCCAGGCTTTGCCGTAGCGCTCGCTGGTTAAAAACGCCATGCCCGACGTGGCGATAGACGGCGCCCAGTGGTGCAAAGGCTGCTCCAGGCCCTCTTGGGCGGTCAAGCCCTGTCCAATCTTGCCGCCACCATAGTTTTCACCGTAGGTGATGATGGGCCAGCCATAGTTCAAACCAGGTTTGGGCAGGTTGATTTCATCCCCACCCTGCGGGCCGTGCTCGTGCGTCCACAGGGTGCCATCGGGGGCCAGGGTTGCGCCTTGCGGGTTACGGTGGCCATAGCTCCAGATTTCTGGCAGCGCACCAGCTCGGCTCACAAAAGGATTGTCAGGCGGCACGCTGCCGTCCTTGTTGATGCGGATGATCTTGCCATGGTGGTTGCCCAGGGTTTGGGCATCGGGCGCGCGTGAATAACGGTCGCCCAGCATTAAAAACAGCTTGCCGTCGGGTTTGCCATTCAAGCCGGGCGCGCGGCTTTCAACAATGCGGCAGCCAAAGTGCAGGCTGCTGCTGAATTTCGGCTTTTGGCTGAAGATCACCTTGACGTCGGTGAGGCGCGTCTGATCAGGGCTTAACTTAGCGCTGGCCAGCGCCGTGCTGTTGCCGTTGCCGATGCTGGCGGGCTCCGAAAAGCAGAAATACAAGGTGCGGTTGCTGGCAAAGTCAGCGTCCAGCATCACATCCAGCAAGCCGCCCTGCCCGCCGGCGGCCACTTCTGGCAGGCCTTCGACGGGTTTG
>JANMIH010000471.1:0-1542 GCA_031375685.1 Polaromonas sp.
GTCTGGCAAGACCCGGGTGCTGACGACGCGCATCGCCTGGCTGCTGCAAACCGGGCAGGTCTCGCCCGGCGGTATTTTGGCGGTCACGTTTACCAACAAGGCTGCCAAGGAAATGATGCTGCGCCTGACCAGCATGCTGCCCGTCAATGTGCGCGGGATGTGGATTGGCACCTTTCATGGCCTGTGCAACCGCTTTTTGCGGGCGCACTACAAGCTGGCCAATTTGCCATCGACGTTTCAGATTCTCGACACGCAAGACATGCTGTCGAGCATCAAGCGGTTGTGCAAACAGTTCAATATTGACGACGAACGCTTTCCGCCCAAGCAGCTGATGTACTTCATTGCAGGCTGCAAGGAAGACGGTCATCGGCCCAAGGACGTGGTGGCCCGTGACGAAGAAATGCGTAAAAAGATCGATATTTACGCGTTGTATGAAGAGCAATGCCAGCGTGAAGGCGTGGTGGACTTTGGCGAGCTGATGCTGCGCAGCTACGAGCTGCTGCGGGACAACGCGCCGATACGCGAGCACTACCAGAGGCGCTTCAGGCACATCCTGATTGACGAGTTTCAGGACACCAACAAGCTGCAATACGCCTGGATCAAAATGCTGGCCGGGCAGGGCGCAGAAGGTGAATTGCCCACGATGCAAGGTGGCTCGGTGATTGCGGTGGGCGACGATGACCAGAGCATCTACGCCTTCAGGGGCGCGCGGGTTGGCAATATGGCTGACTTTGTGCGTGAGTTTGGTGTCACGCATCAGATCAAGCTGGAGCGCAACTACCGCAGCTTTGGCAACATTCTGGACTCCGCCAACGCGCTGATAGGCCACAACACCAAGCGCCTTGGCAAAAACCTGCGCACCGAGGCCGGGCCCGGCGAGCCGGTGCGGGTGCATGAGTCGCCCAGTGACTTTGCCGAAGCGCAGTGGTTTGTTGATGAAGTCAAGCAACTGGTGCGGGACGGCACGGAGCGCAAGGAAATCGCGTTGCTGTACCGCAGCAACGCACAAAGCCGAGTGATGGAAACAGCGCTGTTCAATGCCGGTTTGCCGTACCGCGTGTACGGCGGCTTGCGGTTTTTTGAGCGTGCTGAGATCAAACACGCGCTGGCTTACTTGCGGCTGCTGGAGAACCCCAACGACGACACCAGCTTCATGCGCGTGGTGAATTTTCCGCCGCGCGGCATTGGCGCACGCAGCCTGGAGCAGTTACAGGACATCGCCAAAACCTCGGGTTGCTCACTGCATGATGCGGTCAGTGCTGTGGCTGGCAAAGCTGGTACCAACATTGGTGCGTTTGTTGCCAAGATTGACGTGATGCGTGAGCAGACCACCGGCAGCACACTGCGCGAAATCATTGAACTGGTGTTGCAGCACAGTGGCTTGATCGAACATTACAAGGCAGACAAAGAAGGCGCCGATCGTGTTGAAAACTTGGAAGAATTGGTCAGCGCAGCAGAGAGTTTCGTGACTCAGGAAGGCTTTGGACGCGATGCAGTGGCTTTGCCAGTGGATGAGTTGTCGCAGGGTGGATTGAGCCAATC
>JANMIH010000476.1:0-3388 GCA_031375685.1 Polaromonas sp.
GCCGCTGAGCGCTCAGCGGCTTGCGGCAGTCGAGGCGGCGCTAACAGGTCATTTCAGTGGATCGCCTGAGGCGCCCGCTGAATTACAACGTTAGTTTGTAAACGCTACAAATACAGGAGCTGTCTGCGCACAGATTCATTGGCGTTTAGCCCTAAAACATACCAAAAAACAAGCGAAAAACAGCGTTTCAGCGTCGTCAGACCGTCACAAACCGCCTCAAAGGCCGGCAAAAACCCGAAAAATAGCCGTTTTTTGGCGCCGAATCGGCCTTTAAGCTAATAAAAACGGGCGCAAGCAGCTAGTAAAATAATAGCAGCTCATACGCTTACATGCGCTGCACCATGTTCAGAATCAGCGCCACCCTGCGTACCAACAGGGAAGACTGAGCGTTCAATTTAGCCTCCCATCTGCCTGATTGCACCCGTCACTGTTTCTGTGCAGAATCTCGAAGATTAACGAAAGGGGTTCACACCATGGACAAGCTCAACCTTAGCCGTCGCCGTCAGTTCACGCATGTTGCACTTGCCGCTTTGGCTTGTAGCACCCTTGGTGGACAGGCAGTAGCCCAGCAGCCCGCCCAAAAGATTTCGGGCCCGCAGGCCAGGTACTGGATCAATGCTGAAACCACCACCGGCTTGATGGCTGGCATGCAAGCCGGGGGCGGTGGTTTTGGTGCGGCGATGGGGGCCTTGCTGGGTGGTTCTGGCGGAGGGCCTAACAAGTCCCTGCTGCTTGAGCTGGGTGCCGTGCGCGACGCTGCGCCTGCCAGCGGGCAACATGCCGTTCCTGCATCGCTGGGAATGGGGGCGTCGTTGCCGCTGGTCGGCCCCACCCCTGGCGCAAAGCAGCCTGCCCGTGAGGAGCGCGACGTTCCTGAGATGCAACAGCCTGAGGGCAACATGCGGATGCTGTTTTTTTGGGGTTGCGGCGACACGGCTGGCGCAGGGCAGCCTGTGATTTTGGACATGAAAGAAATGCGCTCGGGCAAGCTGCCTGCGGGCATGCAATCAGCGTCGGTGCGTGACAACGTGCGCGGGCCAGCTTTTGGGCGGGACCGGGGTTACGCTGACTGGCCCAACACAAAAGACAGCACCCGTGTGCCCAGCAGTGCGTCGCTGGTGGGCGACCATGTGGTCAGCAGCAACATCAGCCCGGAGATTCGTTTTGCCGTCCCTGCAGACAACGACTATCTGGGTGGCTTAAACCTGAACAATTCAGCCTCCACCGCAGGCGGCAACACGCTGAACTGGAACAATCTGGACCGCGCGCTGGGCTACTTTGCCACGGCGATGGGCATGCGAGAAACAGCGCCTAAAAGCACCGACATGGTGCTGTGGAACTCCAGCAGCCAAAAAATGCTGGGCGGTGAAAACCTCATGACATTCCTGCCGCCGGCTGAGGTTTCAAGGCTGGTCAGCGAGCGTGTTGTCATGTCACCTGGCACCGCCCAATGCACCATCCCTAAAGCGGTGCTGGACGCAGCAGGCGGGCAAATGTTGATGAGCAACCTCCACGCCTTTGGGCCCGAGCTGAACGTGGTGCAGCCACCGCGCCCGCAAGACCCGCGCGTTGAATGGAAGCAGGACTACGCCGTCAAGCTTCGCACCCGCTCGTACACCAGCAGCATGAACGCCATGGCGGCTGCGGGCGGCTCGCGCAGCAGCCGCAGCGCACCCGAAGGCAGTGCCAATCAGGGTGCGCCGTCTGCAGCAGATGCGTCAGGCCAGAACGACAAACCGGCTGGCGGGTTGTTGCCAGGCCTGGGCGGCGCGGGCAACGTGCTCAGAGGCCTTTTTGGCCGCTAGCAGTTAGTCAGGCAGGCACCGCATCCACACCCGCCCGGTCCCAATGCCGGTGCTGGGCAATCGCTGAAATCAGCTCGACTGAAATCTGGCCATCCATCACCTTGCGGGCATCGGCCACCAGCACGCCCGCAGCGGGCAGGGCGACTTGGTCTGCGTTTTTGCCTGCGCTCAAACCAAGACTGGCCAAAAGCTGCACGCCTTCGTTCAAGGCGCAAATGGTTTTGCAATGTTTGTAGGCTTCCAGTACAAAATGCACCGCGTCGCCCATGGCGCACAGCGCCGCGGCGCTTTGCGCGCCGCCGGGTATCAGCACCGCATCAAACATGATGGACGGCATGTTGCCAAAGGTGTGGTCAACGGCCAGTTGCTTGCCGCTGGCGGTGCTGACGGTGCCCAAGTGAGGGCCGACCACTTTGCACACGGCACAGGCTGCGGTGAGGTCTTGAACCAGTTGCTTGAAAGTAGCGGGCTCCACGCCGTCGGCTACCAACACAGCGACTTTTCGGGTTTTGATGTTGCCGCCTGGCTTGCCAGCCATGCTCAGGGCGTCGTCAGTTTCTACCTTGTTGATGATGCGATAGTCCCTGAAGCCCAGGCGGCCCGCAGCGGCTTTGGCATCGGGCGGGCTGATGCCAAGGTTGGTGGACACGCGAGTCGCCAGCTTGATGTCGACATGGGCCAGGTTGTCCACCATGCGCTGGCGGATCTCAGGCACTTCTACCTTTGACAGCTCAAACCTGAAGGCTGCGACGATGTGGTCTTTTTCAGCCGTGGTTTGGCTGTTCCAGAACAGGGTGGCTTGTGAAAAATGGTCGTCAAACGACGGGCTGCGGGCGCGAATTTTGGGCGGCTCGATCTGCTCAGGGTAGGACTGAAAGCCTTGGGCTGCACCGTCGATTCTGAACTCGGTGCCATTGGCCAACGTGTTGGGCTCATAGGCCACGCGGCCTTTGGGGATTGTCATGCGGTGGATGCCGTCACGCTGAAAGTTGTGCATGGGGCACACGCCGCGATTGATCGGGATTTCATGAAAATTAGCCCCTCCCAAGCGCGAGAGCTGCGTGTCGGTGTATGAAAACAGGCGCCCTTGCAGCAGCGGGTCGTTTGAAAAGTCAATACCCGGTACCAGATGGCCGGGGTGAAAGGCGACCTGCTCGGTCTCAGCAAAAAAGTTGTCCGGGTTGCGGTTCAGCGTCATCTTGCCGATCAGTTGCACCGGTACTTGTGACTCGGGGATCAGCTTGGTGGCGTCCAGAATGTCAAAGCCCAGCTCGGCCTCTTTACCTTCATCCACAATTTGCACACCCAGTTCCCATTCAGGAAAGTTGCCACCGTCAATGGCTTCCCACAAGTCGCGGCGGTGAAAGTCTGAGTCTTTGCCGGCCAGCTTTTGTGCCTCGTCCCAGGCCAGGCTATGCACGCCCAGCTAGGTTTCCAGTGGAATTTGACAAAGTGCGACACGCCTTGCGCGTTGACAAAGCGAAACGCATGAATGCCAAAACCCTCCATCATGCGCAGGCTGCGCGGAATGGCGCGGTCAGACATGGCCCACATCAGCATGTGGGTGGACTCGGGCATCAGCG
>JANMIH010000485.1:0-5276 GCA_031375685.1 Polaromonas sp.
CGGCGGGCGCTTGGTGGCGCAAGGCAGTGCAGCGCAGTTGTCAGCAGTGCCCGATTCACTCACAGGCCGTTACCTCGCGAATCCGTTGATTCACCCGCTGCATGCAAGACGCGAAACAGTAGCTGAATTGGGGTCAGATCCCAATTCCGCGAAACAGTCCAAGCACGGCGCGCAAGCCTCATCGGATTTGGGCTCTGACCCCCATTCAGCGGCCCCAAGCAAGCCAGTTAGCAAGGCTAAACAAGCCAAGCTAAAAGCGGCCGCCCTAAAAGCCAACGCAGCCTCCGCCAGCGCGCTTCACAACGCAGCCCCACAGCCCGCCAGCAAACACACATCCTGGCTAACCGTCACCCAGGCCAATTTGCACAACCTTAAAGACGTGACGATTGATGTGCCCCTGTACCGCCTGGTCGCCGTGACAGGCGTCTCAGGATCCGGCAAATCAACCCTGGCGCGCGACGTGCTGCTCACCAACGTCCACGCCGCCGTCATGCAGCGCGCCACCAAGGCAGGTCGTGACATGGACGATGCTGGCAGACACCCGGCCTGGCTCGGCTGCGAGGCTATCGCGGGCTACCGTGTGGTTGACCGCGTGCTGGAAGTTGACCAGACGCCGATTGGCAAAACGCCACGCTCCTGCCCCGCGACCTACATCGGCTTTTGGGACACGATTCGCAAACTCTTTGCCGACACACTGGAAGCCCGTGCCCGTGGCTATGCCGCAGGGCGCTTCAGCTTCAACACCGGTGAAGGCCGCTGCCCGACGTGCGAAGGCGCGGGCGTTCGCACCATTGGCATGAGTTTTTTGCCCGACGTGAAAGTGCTGTGTGAGACCTGCCACGGCGCACGCTTTAACCCTGAAACACTGGCGGTGACTTGGCGCGGCAAAAGCATTGGCGATGTGCTGAAGATGGAGGTGGACGAAGCGGTGGAATTCTTCAAATCCATGCCCAGCATCGGCCATCCGCTGCAACTGCTCAAAGACGTCGGCCTGGGCTACCTCACCATCGGCCAGCCGTCCCCCACGCTGTCAGGTGGCGAGGCGCAACGCATCAAGCTGGTGACCGAACTCAGCAAGGTGCGTGACGACATCACCCGGCGCGGCCAAAAAGCGCCGCACACCCTCTACGTGCTGGACGAGCCCACTGTCGGCCTGCACATGGCCGACGTTGAAAAGCTCATTCAAGTATTGCACCGCCTCGTGAACGGCGGGCACAGCGTGGTGGTGATTGAGCACGACCTCGACGTGATTGCCGAGGCCGACTGGGTGATTGACCTCGGGCCAGATGGCGGCAACGCAGGCGGCAGCGTGGTGGCCGCAGCCCCGCCCGAAGTGGTCGTCAAGCTCGGCACCCACACAGGGAATGCGCTGCGGGGCGTTTTGGAGCGGGTCTAGATTACTATTAATTCAGGAGCTGCTTGCGCCCGTATTGATTGGTCTGCAACCCTAAAACATGCCTGAAAAGAGCCTGAAAACCGTCAAAAACGTTCAAACAGGCCAAAACCAGTCGTCCACAGCGCTTTCAGCACCAGATCATTGCGCTGGATAAGAGGGCTGGGGATTCAAGGTTGACAACGGAAGGCTGCTGATTTCTTGCAGCAGCCGCGCCAACTGCAGACCTGCGGCGTTGATGACGGCATGACCCTTGGCTGCCGTGGCCAGCGTCGCATCACCCGCCGCGCCGCTGGGGTTGTAGTCCTGCATTTGCCAGCCGAGCTTGGCCGTCGTGCCGTTGCCCAAAATGGGGTAGTTTTTGGCGCGCTCTTCTGACTGGGTGCGAAAGTGTTGGGCGTGCTGCATGGCGACATATTTGTCCCGCAGCGCCAGCATCATGGAGGTTTCCATATCGCCCGCATGAATGCCAAAGCGGTGTTCAGCGGGGGTGAACAAATTCATCACCTCATCACCCAGCGGCAGCGTGTACCAGTTGCTTGAAAACACCATCAAGTTATGCGCTGTGCGCAAGTCACGCGCCACGATGTCCATCACGCTGACCTGGCCGCCGTGGCTGTTGAACAGCAGCAGCTTTTTAATGCCAGCGCGTGCGACACAGGCACCCAGTTCCATCCACACACTGATCAATGTTTGCGCGCTCAGGGTCAGTGTGCCAGGGTAGCGGATGTGCTCGGTACTTTTGCCGACCTGCATGGTGGGCATGAAGAGCACGGGCAGCGTGTCAGGTATGTGGGGCAATGAGGCTTCAATCACGCCGTTGACCAGCGTCGTGTCAACACTCACAGGCAGGTGCGGGCCATGCTGCTCAATGGCGGCAACGGGCAACACCGCCACGGTTTGGTCAATCACAGGACTCAAGCTAAGTTGCGAGAAGTGATGCGATGTCAAGTCCGCCCAGTATTTTGAAGGTAAGTTCATGCTCAGATATTACTTGTAATTAGCGCTGTCTAGGCTTTAGCCCTAATGCCGAACAGTCTTGTCTGGGGCATGATCAAACCACTACATTTCAACAGGAGTTATCCATGCAACGCCGCCACCTGCTTCAATCTGCTGCCGCCCTGTCCATTCCTGGCTTGGTGGGTCTGGCCGAGGCTCAGGCATTCCCCAGCAAGCCCATCAAGCTGGTGATTGCTTTCCCCGCTGGCGGGCCAACCGATGTCACCATGCGGGTCCTGGCTGACAACGCCTCAAAAGTTTTGGGCCAGGCAGTGATTGTTGAAAACAAGCCTGGTGCGGGCGGCACGTTGCCTGCGCAGGCTTTGCAAACCACGCCAGCCGACGGCTACACGGTGGCGCAAATCCCGTTGGGCGTGTTCCGCCTGCCCTACACCACGAAGATGACCTGGGATCCGATCAAGGATCTGTCCTATGTGCTGAACGTGACGGGCTACGCCTTCGGCCTGGTGGTGCCGATGGATTCGCCGCTTAAAACCTGGACGCACTTTGTCGGCTGGGCCAAGGCCAACCCCGGCAAGCTGAGCTATGGCTCGACCGGCACCATGACCAGCCCGCACCTGACGATGGAGCTGATTGCGCAAAAACTCGGCATTGAGCTGCTGCATGTGCCGTACAAGGGCAGCGCGGACTTGATGCAGTCGATTTTGGGCGGCAACATCATGGCGGCCGCTGACTCCACAGGCTTTGCACCTCAAGTTGATGCGGGCAAGCTGCGTGTGCTGAACACCTGGGGTGACCAGCGCCTGGCCAAGTTTCCGGATGCGCCTACGCTCAAAGAACTGGGCTTGGGCCTGGTGCAAAATTCACCGTTCGGCATTGCCGCCCCGCGCGGCACGCCCCCCGCAGTTGTCAAGCGCCTGCATGACGGCTTCAAACAGGCCATGGAAATGGACAACTACAAAACCGCGCTGGCCAAGTACGACATGCAGCCGATGTACATGAGCTCTGCCGCGTACCTGAAGTTTGCACAAGACACATTCCAGCGCGAAAAAGCGCTGGTAGAAAAGCTGGGGCTGCTTAAAGCGTCTTGACCGCTTTGGCCGCCAACACGGCCTGAGCCACCTCGGCAAAACCCGCGCCACGCTCACTTGGGGTGATGTAGCGCGGCAAGTGCGCCAGTTGCGCTTCAAACCGCCGCACATTGGCCACGCCAACCGAGTTGTTGAAGGCTTCAAACATCAACTGGTCGTTCGTTGAATCACCGACGAATGCCCAGTTGTCCATCTCGGCATCCAGGTCTTGGCCGAACATTTCACGCACAGCCCAGCGTGCGCCCACCAGCTTGTTGTGCGCCCCAAACCAGCCATTGATGTGGATGGAGCTGACCGTGGCCACCATGCCTTCGCTTTGCATGATGGCAACCACCCGGTCGATTTTCTCGGGTGGCAGGTGCGTGAACTCGCTGTGATCAATCGCCATGTCGGTCTCACGCCCGGCGCTGTCTTGCGCCAGCAAAGTGCCGGGCACCTCGCGCAGGATACGCTGGCCGATTTGCTGCATGCGGGCAAAGTTCTGGCTGCGCAGAACGTCACTCTGCTGATATGATTTCAGGAGCTGCTTGCGCACGTATTCATTGGGCTCAAGGCCAATTCGATGAGTATTTTGAAGCAAAACAGCCCCGTTTTCAGCCACAATCGCATCCACTGGCCAGTCAACAGCAAACGGCTCGCTCCAGCCTGCCGGGCGACCCGTGATGGCGACGATCTTCAGCCCATGCGCTTTGAGCTCCCCCAGCGCGGCCAGCGCATCCAGCGTGATGGCGCCGTCCGTCGTCAAGGTGTCGTCAATGTCGGTGAAGATACCCAGGATGCGGCTTTTGTCTGCCAAAGGCCAGTAATCTAAAGGTTGCATGACAAAATTTTCGCATGTATGTACAATGTCGCATTCTTGAGGAGCGTTGCAACCCACGGCATGTGGATTAGGCTCAAGATTTAACTTGCAACCACGCTCACCCGCAACGCTGTTTGGCCGGGTGAGTTTTTACTCTCCAGACTTTTTAGTTTTGCACACGTGGCCATTTTGCCCAATCGATGTTTGACTTCATTTTTTGATTTTGGAGAACCGTATGAACGCCGTCCTTAAACCTGTCGCTCCTTTCACTGACTATGTGATTGCTGATATTTCTCTGGCCGCCTGGGGCCGTAAAGAATTCAAAGTGGCTGAAACTGAAATGCCTGGCCTGATGGCCATGCGTCATGAGTTTGCCGCATCGCAGCCCCTCAAAGGCGCGCGTATCACTGGCTCTATCCACATGACGATTCAAACCGGCGTGCTGGTTGAAACATTGCAAGCCCTGGGCGCCGAAGTGCGCTGGGCATCATGCAATATCTTCTCGACACAAGACCACGCCGCTGCGGCGCTGGCTGCTGCCGGCACACCGGTGTTTGCTGTCAAAGGTGAGTCACTGGCTGACTACTGGGACTACACCCACCGCATTTTTGAGTTCGGCGGCGCCAAAGGTACACCCGAAGAAGGCCCGAACATGATTCTGGACGATGGCGGCGACGCCACGTTGCTCATGCACCTGGGTACCAAGGCTGAGACCGACATTTCCCTGCTGGCCAATCCTGGCAGCGAAGAAGAAATCTGCCTGTTCAATTCCATCAAAGCCAAGCTGGCTGTTGACCCCACTTTTTACAGCCGCCGCCTGAAAAACATCATTGGCGTGACGGAAGAAACCACCACCGGCGTGCTGCGCCTGAACGAAATGTCGGCCAAGGGCACATTGGCCCTGCGCGCCATCAACGTGAACGATTCCGTGACGAAGTCCAAGTTCGACAATCTGTATGGCTGCCGCGAATCACTGGTTGACGCGGTCAAGCGCGCCACCGACGTGATGATCGCCGGCAAAGTGGCCGTGGTC
>JANMIH010000492.1:0-3114 GCA_031375685.1 Polaromonas sp.
CTACTGCCCCGACAACTTGAGCGAGCTGCAAACGACCGCGCGCAACAAGCTCAAGAGTGCGCAGAAGCGACCATCCATCATCGCCGCTTGCTGGGCTCAGGCCAACCTCTGGTAGTGTCATGATTTACGAAAAGGTCAATAAAAACAGTGGGGTTGACATGGTGGGTTGTCCTTTTAAGTCAAGTTTGGCTAACGGATGAGTAATTCTTCACAGTGGCTTGATCTGGCGCAGCGCGCTGTCAGGCTAGCGCCCGATTTGTTGCGGGACAAGTTGAACTTTTCAAGCTGCCGCCTATCATTGACAGATGCATTGTTCGTCCAAAATTCACTCCCTCGTCGCAACCATCGCAGTGCTGGCCTGCAGCGGCGTAAACGCGGGTCCCATGGGTTTTAAAGGCAGCACCATGGCCATGGGAGACTTTTCACCCAACTGGCAGGAGGTCTGGGTCAACCATGCGGTAACCGCGCAGGATGCGCTGGGTGTCGGTGCGGTGGCGATGCGGTCTGATGACAGAAGGCTGTCTAAAACCTACACCGAGCTGACTTACACCCGGCGTTTGCATCGTATCAATGGCGAGCATTCGCAGGCCAACCTTTGGCTGGTGGGTGGTGTGGGGCAGTTGACTGGCAACATGATGGGCAGTAATAAAACCATGCTGGCGCCTGGCTTGTCGGCTGACTATGAAACCACCCGACTGTATGTGTCAGCCGCCGCCCGGCTTTACAGGGCACAAGGTGTGAAGCACGACTTTGCATCAATGCGTGCTGGCTTTTCATTTTACGAAGTGGACTACGAACAGACTCAGCCTTGGCTGATCGTTGAGGCGCGCCGTATGAGCGGTCTGAGCGGTAAAACCGAGATCACGCCCATGCTGCGGTTGATCCATAACCGCTACTTTGTCGAATTTGGGGTGAACAATTCGAAGCAGGGACGCTTTAATTTTATGTACATTTTTTAAATAAGGAGATTTTTATGAGAACTTTCACATCCTTCACGACTATGAAATCAGTAGCTGTTTGCGCTGGTATTATTTGGGCTACAGCCTTCATCAATACCGCATCGGCGGCTGAAACCATCAAGGCGACCGTTAACGGCATGGTTTGCTCGTTTTGCGCACAAGGTATTGAGAAAAGCCTGATGGGGATGCCGCAAACCAAGGCCGTGTACATTGACTTGAAGAAAAAAGTCGTTGCCGTTGAAGCCAAGGACGGGCAAAAGCTGGACGGCAAAAAGATCAGCGCAGAGATCAAGGACGCCGGCTATGACGTGGTCAAGCTGGAAACTGTGGCCATGTCGGTGGAAGACATCAAAGCCAGCATGAAGACCAAAAAATGAGTCAGCAAGCGCTGGCTGAGCCGCCCGGCAAGTGGCTGGCATTTTTAGGCCTGTTCACCAGCACGGGCACACTGATTTGCTGCGCACTGCCTGCCCTGCTGGTGGCGGTGGGTGCGGGTGCGGCATTGTCTACGCTGATCTCGGTCGTACCCGGCCTGGTGTGGGTCAGTGAATACAAGGAAGCGGTTTTTGGGTTGGCGGGTGTCATGCTGGCTGTCAGCGGCTGGCTGCAATGGCAGAGCCGCTTTGCGCCGTGTCCGGTCGACCCCGCACTGCGTGACGCCTGCCTGCGCACCCGCAAGACATCACGGCGTATTTATCTGGCCAGTGTGGTGATTTATATGGTGGGAGGCTTTTTCGCCTTTTTTCTTCCACTATTAAATCAGTAGCTGCTTGCGCTCGAATTGCTTGGCTAAAAGGCACTTTTCATACCTGAAAAGTGCCTTTTTTTGACAGTTTTCAAGCCCAACCATGGTATGGTTCTGGCATGTCCAAAACCATCCGCTACACCTTGCTGTCCATCCGTGATCTGGCCATATCGTTTGGCCCCTTCATACTGCTGGCTGTCACATTGTTGGCGATAGCCTACTGGTGGCTGGACCCGAACCCGCCCAAACGCGTCACGCTGGCCACCGGTCCGGCGCAAAGTGCTTATGAAGAGTTTGGCAAGCGCTATGCCAAAGCCCTCAAAGCCAATGGCATCACGGTTGACCTGATCACAACCCAGGGCTCTGCCGCCAACCTGCAGCTGTTGCGCGAAGGAAAAGCTGACTTGGGTTTTGTACAAGGTGGCACCAGCGATTACAGCGACGAAGACCAGGAGAATTTGTCGTCACTTGGCAGTCTTTTTCTGGAGCCGGTGTGGCTGTTTTACCGTGAGGAGGCAGCGCGCAAAATCACAGCGACGGCAACACTGACCTCTTTGACGCAACTGCAGGGGTTGCGGATCAATACGGGCACGCCCGGCAGCGGCGTTCCCAGCCTGATGACCAAGCTGCTGGACAGCAACCGGATAGATGTCAAAACGTTAAAAGTCTCCAGCCTGGAGCAAACCCCAGCCACCATGGCATTTCTGGCCAACGAGCTGGATGCGATTGTGTTTGCGTCAGCACCCGAGTCACTGATGGTGCAAATGCTGCTGCAAACCCCCGGCGTCAAGCTGATGAACTTCCCGCAGAGTGACGCCTATTCACGCCGCTTTGATTTTTTAAGCGCCACCCGCCTGCCGCGTGGCGTGGTCGATCTGGCAGCGAACATTCCGCCAGACGACTTGCGCCTGGTCGGCCCCACGACAGCCTTGATCACCCGCAACACCACCCACCCGGCTTTGCTGCAACTGTTTGCGCAGGCGGGCAACGCGATTCATGGCGGCGCGGGCTGGTTCAAGCGGGCGCGCGCCTACCCCAACATTGAAAACAACGAGCTGCCCATTGCCAAAGAGGCTGAACGCGCGATAAATAACGGTGCGCCCGTGCTTCAGCGCTACCTCAGCTTCTGGGCGGCCAATCTGGTTGACCGGATGTGGCTGGTGCTGAGTGTGATTCTGGTGGTGCTGCTGCCACTGTCACGCATCTTGCCGCCGCTGTACACCTTTCGGGTGCGATCCCGCATTTTCAGGTGGTACAGCCAGTTGCGTGACATTGAGGTGCGCAGTGACAACGAAGACCCCCACTCAACATCCAGACAAGCGCTGATGCAGGAGCTCAATGACCTTGAAAACAAGGCCGAAAAAATCACCGTCCCGCTGTCATACACCGACGAGCTGTATGCACTGCGCA
>JANMIH010000543.1:0-3031 GCA_031375685.1 Polaromonas sp.
ACGGTAGCGGTCGTGGTGCCGTCACCAGCGATGTCAGACGTCTTGGAAGCAACTTCCTTGACCATCTGCGCGCCCATGTTCTGGAGCTTGTCTTTGAGTTCGATTTCTTTGGCGACGGACACACCGTCTTTGGTCACGGTAGGGGCGCCGAATGAGCGCTCCAGCACGACGTTACGGCCTTTAGGGCCCAGAGTTACTTTGACGGCGTTGGCGAGAATATTCACGCCTTCGACCATACGTGCGCGGGCTTCGCCGCCGAAAACTACATCTTTTGCTGCCATGTGTGGCTCCTAAAAAGGGTTAAAAAGCTTGAAAAAGGCTTAAAAAAGGTATTAAAAGTGACTTTAGCCCAATGAAAACGGGCGCAAGCAGCTATTAAATTAATAGTGAAGGGTTTACTTCTCGACTACGGCGAAAAGATCCTCTTCCTTCATAACGAGCAACTCATCGCCGTCAACTTTGACCGTCTGGCCGCTGTATTTGCCGAACAAAACGCGGTCACCGACCTTGACGCCAACAGGCTGAACTTCGCCTTTGTCGTTTTTCTTGCCTGGGCCAACAGCCAGAATCTCGCCTTGATCAGGCTTTTCAGCAGCGCTGTCAGGAATGACGATGCCAGAGGCGGTTTTCGTTTCGTTTTCGACGCGTTTGACAATCACGCGGTCGTGCAGGGGGCGAAGTTTCATGGTTTCTCCAGTTATAAAAAGGGTTTTGAATTAAAAACTCCAGGGACTGAGCCTGAATATTTCGAAAACTTTCAGGCAGAAGCGCTGTTGCTAGCACTCGCGCCTGTAGAGTGCTAATAATAAGGCCATTTCATGACCTTTTCAAGTCAGCCTCAGGTTTTTTGCTTTGTTACCCCCTTGTTGCCGTATCGCGCCACGATCCAGGACGACGGCCCGCGGGACGTTTTGATTGACACAGATCAACGTTTAGCAAGTTAGCAGCGATTGCGTCACGGTTTGTCATGGGCCAGCCATCCTGGCTTTCTAAATTACATTTTCTTTGTTAAATCGTGGGATTTTGAATATGAACAAGCCAAACGGACGAGACGCGCCCTTAAAGGGTAAAAAGGGCTGATCGTGGGCTTGGCCAACGAACACAGCATTGCCTGGGGCTGTGCGCAGGAAGCACACCTTGACGGCGCTGAGCTGGTGTTGTCGTGCCTGAATGAAAAATCACACAAACATGGTGCGCCGCTGGCTGAGTCACTGGGGGTGCCTTTGCTCAAGTGCAACGTAGAGACAAGCGGTGATCTGCAGGGATTGGTCAACAAAGCCGTTGCTCAGTTGGGCTCGCTTGATTTTGTTGTGCATTCGATTGCCTGGGCACCGCTAGAGGAACTGCATGGGCAGGTGATCGATAGCTCTTCGGCTGGCTTTGCCCGCGCCATGGAGGTGTCGTGCCACTCGTTTTCGCAACTGGCGCAATTGTGTCTGCCGCACATGGCCCGGGGAGGCAGTCTGGTCACCATGAGCTATCAGGGCGCGGTGGAGGCCGTGCCGCACTACGGCCTGATGGGGCCTGTCAAAGCCGCACTGGAGGCACTGGTGCGTTACATGGCGCTGGAACTTGGGCCGAAAAACATCAGGGTGCATGCTGTGTCTCCTGGGCCGATCCTCACCCGGGCGGCATCGGGTATTGAAGACTTTGATGAATTGATGGACCGCGCCCGCGCCAAGGCACCGCTTGGCCGTTTGGTAACGCTCCAGGAAATCGGGCGCCTGACCTCCTTTTTATGCAGCGATGCTTCGTCCGGTATGACCGGGCAAACCATCTATGTCGATGGCGGATGCCACGCCGTTGCTTGATTTAACAACCCATCCAGCCATTTACCCTTATGAAAACACCATCGACAGCTTTGCACCCGACCAACAACATGACCAGAAACATTTTGACAAAGACCGGCTCGGGACTGTCTCCTATTGCACTGTCCAAGGCCTATGCCGACTGGTGGGTGCATCTGGCGGCTTCTCCTGCACGCCAATGGGAGCTGGGCTGCCAGGCATTGGCCCTATCGATCCGGACCACAAGTCAAATCTTTACGCCCAAGGCGGACGACAAGGCTGAATCAGACAAGCAAGACCATCGGTTTGAGGCATCAGACTGGAGCCAATGGCCCTTCAATGCCTTCAAGGAAAGCTTTAAGTCGACTGAGCAATGGTGGGACCAGGCTGCACAGGTACCCGGCGTGTCAGCACATCACACACACATGACTCGCTTTTATGCCCGTCAAATGCTGGATGCGATGTCGCCGAACAACTACCCACTGACCAATCCTGAAGTCTTAAGGAGCGGATACGCCTCGCTGGGTCACAGCAGAATAAAGGGCTATCAAAATTACCTGCATGACACGGCGCAACAGCTAGGCGCTGGTTTGTCAAAAGGACTCAAGGCGATGGCACCCTTACCTTATGCCGTAGGCAAGGATGTGGCCGTAACGCCCGGCAAGGTGGTGTTTCGAAACCACCTGATTGAGCTGATCCAGTATGAACCCGCCACCAGCATGGTGGCTGCAGAGCCGCTGCTCATTGCGGCCGTCGTGCATCATGAAGTACTACATCCTGGACTTGTCACCCGCCAATTCCATGGTTCGTTTTTTGGTGGAAAAAGGTTACACCGTCTTTATGGTGTCCTGGCGCAACCCCGAAGCTGATGACAGGGATTTGGGTCTGGACGATTACCTGCAGCAAGGGGTGATGCAGGCCATGGCGGTTGTGAGCCGTCTGACCGGCGCCAAACGGATTCACGGCATGGGCTACTGCTTGGGCGGCACGTTCCTGTCCATCGCCGCAGCCGCTTTGGGACGCACGGGCGGTACCGATCCCACGCACAAACTTCGGTTAGGAGGAAGGCCCGCCACGCCCGGTAGCTTTGCCGAGTTCAGTTCCAAAGAGAGGTCAATACCGTGAGCCAAAAAACAAAAATGCGCAAACTCAACGCCAAGCGCAAAAAGGCCAACCACGGCAAGAAGCCCAACGCAGGCAAGCGGTCATAACGCAGTACCTGCATTGCCCCTCGGAATTGGGTT
>JANMIH010000360.1:0-1661 GCA_031375685.1 Polaromonas sp.
GATTCACTGATCACCAAAATACTGGCACCGCCTTCAGCGGCCCGGATGTCACCAATGACCTCACCATCAATGCGCAAACCGTCAGTGAACTTGAGATTGCCTTCAATGCAGCTGCCTTGGGCAATCAGGCTTTTGATAGGAGGCTGTTTTTTTTTGCCGAACATGGGTAGGTTCCTATGGTCAATGGGGAGGGGATGACAGTGTCACTTACAGCTTGAAGGTTTGAACGGAGCGAGTGGCAGCGCCTTCAATCACTTTAGCTGTAACAGTTTGTACCACGACTTGAGGGGGCAAATCCAGTACCCCTTCAATTCGTCTGTATTGTTTGAACTGCAATACCTGCGCACCGCCTGGCAAAGTGGTGGTCCAGGGTTTACCCGCCAGCAGGCCGTTGATGGTGACATCCAGCTTGCCATTGAAGTCCGGCGCATTTTTGACGGGCTGAATCACAAGCACTTGCCACTTTAGCTGGGATGCAGACATTTTTTCTGCCTGAAGACCGCGAATTGACACGCCGTCTGCGTTGCCCGCAGGCAGCAATTTTTCAAAAAACCCCAAATCATCGCGCAATTGGAGGTTGATGGCTTCCAGTTGTTGAAGCTGCGCAGCCATTTTTTCCTGGGCAGCCTTTTCAGCTGTTAGCAGGCTACCCGAGGTATTGGCTATGGTTTGCGCTTTTTCACGATCTTGGCGCAACTGAACGACTTCTGCCCGCAGCAGTTTCAATTCGTCCTTGGCGTTGGTGTCAAGACCCGCTATACCCTTGCCAAATTCAAACGCCCACAGACCGATCGCCGCTGAAAAGCCCAGCATGACCGCGCCCAAAATCCATCTGATCGGCCACGGCATGGCGCTGCGCACGGCCATGCGGGGCGAGCTGATGGTCAGACGACGACGAAAGAGGCGAAATTTCAAATCAAACCGTTTTCAAGCGATGGGGTGATGATTGTGCACCGATTGCGTGCAACAAAATGAAAAAGCCGCCGGGTGTGAACCAGGCGGCCTTTTGCAGAAGCGATAAAGAATTAACGCTTGCTGAACTGCTTGCGACGGCGTGCTGAACGGAAACCGACCTTTTTACGTTCGACTTCACGTGCATCACGGGTCACAAAACCGGCCTGGCTCAACGCGGGCTTCAGGGCTGCGTCATAGTCAATCAGGGCGCGGGTGATACCGTGGCGCACCGCGCCGGCCTGGCCAGACTCGCCGCCGCCGTGGACGTTGACCATGATGTCAAACGTTTCGACGTGGTTGGTCAAGAACAGGGGTTGGCGGCAGATCATGATGGACGTCTCGCGGCCAAAGAACACCTGGATGTCCTTGTCGTTGACGGTGATCTTGCCGGTGCCTTTTTTCAAGAAAACACGGGCCACGCTGGATTTGCGACGGCCAGTGCCATTGTTCCATTCACCGATCATTTGGCGGCTCCTGCTAATGCACGCTGTGCGTTGGTGGAAATGCCTGGAATGTCCAGAACTTTCGGCTGCTGGGCGGTATGTGGGTGCTCTGCACCGCCATAGACCTTGAGCTTTTTGATCATGGCGTAGCCCAATGGGCCTTTTGGCAACATGCCTTTGACGGCTTTTTCAAGCGCGCGGCCAGGGTGTTTGGCCTGCATGTCACGGAAATTGGTCGCCGTGATGCCACCGGGGTAACCCGAG
>JANMIH010000556.1:0-3095 GCA_031375685.1 Polaromonas sp.
GCTGCCGCTGCCGCTGGAGCTCAAACAGCGCCTGATGGAGCTGGACAACCCGCTGGTGCGGCTGGAGCTGGTGAGCGACATTCTGGAACGAACCGGAATCGCTCTTTAGTTTTGCGCTTTGTACTCAGGCAAATGGCTGCACAGCCAGGCGCGCACATCACGGCTGCTGGGCGCTGGCCCTGCTGACTCAATCCACTGAATCACACCGTTAATCGACACCGCCTGTTGACCCGAGGTTTTGGCCACGCGCAGCTTGGGGTGCTGGGTCGGCTCGGTGGTTTCGTCGTCTGCCAGCAGCTCTTCAAAGAGTTTTTCACCCGGGCGCAGGCCGGTGTATGACACAGGGATTTCTTGTTCACTCTTGCCTGACAGACGAATCATCATGCGGGCCAGATCAGCGATCTTCATCGGCTCGCCCATGTCGAGCACATAAATTTGGCCCGTGCTGCCCATCAGGCCAGCCTGCAGCACCAAACGGGCGGCTTCAGGGATGGTCATGAAGTAGCGCACGATGTCGGGGTGCGTGACGGTAATCGGCCCGCCCTTGGTGATCTGCTCTGTAAAGAGCGGAACCACAGAGCCGCTGGAGCCCAGAACATTGCCAAAGCGCACTGAAACATAGGACGTGGCCGGGTGCTCCAGTGCCACACTTTGCACCACCAGCTCGGCCATGCGTTTGGTCGCGCCCATGATGTTGGTCGGGTTGACGGCTTTGTCGGTTGAGATCAAGACAAATTTTTGCGCACCGCACTCGCCCGCAATGCGCGCGGCGTGCAGCGTGCCCAGAATATTGGTTCGAATGGCTTCAATCTCGTTGTGCGACTCCATCAGCGGCACATGCTTGTAAGCCGCTGCATGAAAGAAGACCGAGGGCTTGTACTGCATGGCGATGGCACGCAACCTGTCGAGCTCACGCACATTGGCGGTGTAGTACAGGCCCTGCATTTGCGGGTGGGCCTCTTGCAGCTCTTGCTCTAACTTGTAAACAGCGATTTCTGAGGCGTCAACGCACACCAAACGGGACACACCGAGGCGGGCAATCTGGCGGCACAGTTCAGAGCCAATCGAGCCACCCGCGCCTGACACAAACACGGTTTGGCCAGAGAACAACGAGGCCAAGCCTTGTACATTCAGCTCAACGGCCTGCCTGCCCAACAAATCTTCCAGCTCAATTTTGCGCGGGCTGCTGCCGTCACTGCGCAGCCACTCATCCGGGCGCGGCATGGTCAGCAGCGTCAGCCCGGCTTGAGTAGATTGCAGCAGCACATCGCGGCGGTCATCCGAGCCTGGGGGGCTGGCAATCAGCGCGGTGGTAGCGCCGGTGGACCTGGCCATGTCAACCACTGAACTGGGCATGCCCAAAACTGGAATCTGGTTCAAATACGTGCCCTGTTCTGCTGCCACAGGTGACGCTATGCCCACGCAATGCCACTGGGCTGAGCCTTTAAGGGCGCGCAGGGCATCGGCGGCGTCTTTGAGCGAACCGACAATCAGTAAAGGTTTTGAGCTGTCACCAGGCGCATTCTGCTCAGTCAGGGTACGCCAGCCAGCACGGGCCGCGCCCAGCAGCACCAACACCAGCAAGGGGTGAATGAGCAATACAGAGCGCGGGAAAAATTCCACGCGCAGCATCAAAATAACCGTCGCCGACAGAGCCCCACCTATGAGCACCCCCCAACCCAACTGCCGCAATTCAGGAAGCCCGATATAACGCCACACTTGCCTGTAAACCCTGGCAAAAAGCAGACCCAAAAGAAAGCTGGGCAACATCCAGCGGGCACTGCTCAATGCCATCGCCTCAAAGTCTTCGGGGATTTCAAAGTTAAACCGCAACCAAAACGCAATCCACCAGGCCAGACAGATCAGCACCAGGTCGATGATCCAAAAGGGCAGGATTTCTTTACGCAAATGCATGACGCTCTTCACCCATTGTTAAGACATGACGCAGGTGATCAATCACACGGTCTTGCTCTGCTTCAGTTAAATTGGAGCCTGATGGCAGGCAGATGCCCGCCTGAAACAATTGCGCTGACACATCATGGTTAGCCTGATGCGCGAAGTAAGGCGAATTTGAAAATAACGGCTGTAAATGCATGGGTTTCCAAACGGGCCGTGCTTCAATCAGGTGGCGCTCCAGTGCTTTCATGACCTGGCTGCACTGAGCCGAGACATCACCGCCCCGCAGGGTGAAGCAGGTTAGCCATCGGGTTGAATGGTAGCCATCGGGTTCTGGCATCCATTGTATTTGCGACAAGTCGGCAAATGCCTCCTTGTAACGTTCAAATACCCGTCTGCGCTGAAGCACCCGTTGCTTTAAGACGCGAAGCTGGCCCCTGCCGATGCCGGCCAGCACATTGCTCATGCGGTAGTTAAACCCCATTTCAACATGCTCGTAATGCGCGGCACTCTCGCGTGCTTGTGTGGCCAGCTTACGCGCCCTCACAACCAGATCAGCGTCGTCGGCCATCAACATGCCACCGCCTGATGTGGTGATGATCTTGTTGCCGTTGAATGAATACACAGCCACACGGCCAAAGGCGCCACTGGATTTGCCTTTGTAGCTGGCACCCAGCGACTCTGCGGCGTCTTCAAGCACAGGGACGTTATAACGATCGCAAATCGGTAACAGCGCATCCATGTCGGCGCTTTGTCCATATAAATTAACCAGAATCACGCAAGCTGGCAAACGGTTTTCACGCTTGGCCCAGGCAAAAGCCCGCTCCAGTGCTTCAGGCGACATGTTCCAGGTGTCAGGCTCTGAGTCAATGAAAACAGGCCGAGCGCCGCAATACAAAATAGGGTTACAGCTACCAACAAAAGTCAAGGAAGAGCAAAAAACCGTATCGCCGGGTTTAACGCCCAAAAGCAGCAAGCCCAAATGTATGGCTGCCGTGCCAGACGTGACCGCCGCCGCATAACCTACACCCACATGGCTTGCCAGCTCAGTCTCAAAGGCATTGACGTGAGGCCCTAGCGGCGCAATCCAGTTTGTTTTAAAGGCCTCTTCAACAAATGCTGTCTCTTCATCTCCCAAATGGGGCGATGACAGCCAGATACGCTGCGACAACTCGCGTCGAAATATCACATCTATCGGC
>JANMIH010000587.1:0-3375 GCA_031375685.1 Polaromonas sp.
TACCATTTCCGCCAGCCTTGATTTGCTGTTTGTCGCCAAAGCGATCGAACGAATTGGTGACCATGCAAAAAACATTGCTGAGTTCATCATTTACATCGTCAAGGGTGAAGATGTCAGGCACACGCCAATGGCTCAGATCGAATCGGCGGTTCAATAATCACGATGAAAAATCGACCACGCATATTGGTTGTTGAAGACGAGCCTGCCATTGCAGAGCTCATAGCCGTTAACCTGCAGCATGGCGGGTTCGAAGTGGTGGTTGCCCAAGACAGTGTGACGGCACAGCGTGAATTGGACGCCATATTGCCTGATGCCATTTTGTTGGACTGGATGTTGCCAGGGCAAAGCGGCCTGTCGTTGGCGCGCAACTGGCGAAAGAACGAACGCACCAAGAGCATCCCCATTTTGATGTTGACAGCTCGTGGCGATGAGCCGGACAAGGTGGCTGGTCTCGACGCAGGTGCAGACGACTACATTACCAAACCCTTCTCGACCCAAGAATTGTTGGCGCGCATACGTGCGGTGTTGCGTCGACGCTTACCTGAGTCAGTGAACGACAGTGTGACTGTTGGCGCGCTTGTACTGGATGCCAGCACACATCGTATTTCTTTCCAGAATCAGGAACTCAAGCTTGGGCCGACCGAGTTCAAATTGCTGCATTACTTCATGAAGCATGCCGAGCGAGTTCACAGCCGCAGTTCGCTCTTGGACAAGGTGTGGGGCGATCACGTTTTTATTGAAGAGCGTACGGTTGATGTCCATGTCAAGCGATTGCGCGAAGCTTTGGGCGCAGCAGGCGGCATGATTGAAACAGTTCGGGGTTCAGGTTATCGACTAACAGCCATGGCAACGATTGCTGCTGCACAATCGGTTGCATGATCAATCGTTGGCTGGTATTTTCTGCCTGTTTGCTGGCAGGTGGCGGTTTGGGTTTTTGGGCAGCATCACAAACCGGACTGATCGCAGGCATTTTGCTGTCGGCTTTTGTTTGGCTGCTTGGAGACAGTTTTTATGTGGTGCGGTTTTTAGCCTGGCTTCGCTCTGCTCAAAACAGCGAGTCTGCCTCTGCCGCAACTCACTTGCCCCCCCGCTTGTTGGGCGTTTGGGGTGAAGCCGCTGAACGTATTCGCAGACTTTCCAAACGTCAGGAACAACTGATTCAAGACAGCCAGGCCAGGCTGGACGAATTCCTGGCAGCCATGCAAGCGTCTCCCAGTGGCGTGGTGCTGATTGATTCACAGGATCGTATTGAATGGTGCAACCAGATGGCGACCCAACACTTTGGGTTTGATGCCCGCCGCGATGTGTTGCAGCATATTGCCAATCTCGTTCGCGCACCTGGATTCAAAGCCTACATGGCAGCGAACGATTTTTCACACGATGTGGTGATACCAGGCAGCGCCAGTGTGCCGGGCAGGCCAGTTAACCTGTCGGTGCATGCGCATTCTTACGGCAAAGACCGCAAGCTGTTGTTGTCGCGTGACATCACAGCTGTCGAGCTGGCTGAAGCCATGCGGCGCGATTTTGTAGCCAATGTTTCGCACGAAATTCGCACGCCGTTGACGGTGTTGTCAGGCTTTATTGAAACGCTGCAAACCTTGCCTTTGAAAGAGCCGGAGCGCGAGCGTTACCTGGTCTTGATGGCGCAGCAGTCCCAGCGCATGCAGACCCTGGTCGATGACTTGCTGACTTTGTCGCGCCTGGAAGGCAGCCCCCACCCCAGCGCCAATGACTGGGTCAACACCAGCGCTCTGTTTGACCAGTCTGAACAGGAGGCGCACGCTCTCTCGGCGATGCTGGCACCACACGGGCACAACATCAAGTTTGAGGTTGGCGCAGCCATTGAAATTGCAGGCGTGCAGGCGGAGCTCTACAGTGCCATTTCCAACCTTGTGACCAATGCTGTGCGCTACACCCCTGATGGTGGCAAGGTGGCCGTGAGCTGGAAAATACTCAACGATGGACGTGCTGAGTTGGTAGTCAAAGACACGGGGCCGGGTATCGCTGCGGAGCATCTGCCGCGCCTGACAGAACGGTTTTACCGGGTTGACCGCAGTCGCTCCCGCGAGACAGGGGGCACGGGCTTGGGCTTGGCGATAGTCAAGCACGTCGCGCAGCGCCACGGCGCAGAGCTGCACATTGAAAGCCAACTCGGGCAAGGGTCTCAGTTTTCCATTACTTTCCCGTCTTCCCGGGTACGCGCCATTCATCCGGCCTGATTTTTTAGGCCCTTGCCGGTTGGAGTGTTGAGGATGGCTCGCCATAACAATAATAAAAAACTGATTGCTACGAGCCACAGCGCCAGGCTGCTTGCCGCCCAGAAAGCGCTGGGGGATGGCATGGCCGCCAATCCCGGTAACCCTTCATAGGTCAGCAGGTAGCCGCCATAAAGTCCAAAGCCCCAAAGTAAAACACCATAGAGCACCAGTGGCGCAATCGTGATGCGATAGCAGCGCAATAAAAACGCGCACACAGCCTGCATGCAGTCTGCCAAATGGTACACAGCCACCCAAATAAGCAAAACCGAGGCGGTATCGACGATGCTTGGGCTGGTCGAATAAAGGCTGGCGATGATGTTTTTTGCTAGGAATAAAACAGCCGCCAGAATCAGTGAAATAAAGGCTGTGAGCTTTGTGGCCAAGATAACAATGCGTTTTGCATGGTCTGGTCTGCCAGCCCCCAGCCAAAACGACACCCGTGCGCTGCAGGCAATCGCCATTGACAGCGGCATCATGTACAGCACGGCCGCCATGCTGGCCGCTATTTGGTGACTGGCCGATGCGATGACGCCCAGCCGCGCCATGAAAACCGCCATCAAGGTGAAAGAAGTGACCTCGACAAGATAAGCCAGACCTGCTGGAATACCCAGCCGCGCAAAGTTGGCAATGGTTGGCCAGTCGGGGCGCTCCATGCGGTGCCAGATACAAAAGGGTTTGTACAGCTTTTGTGTGCGCAGCATCACCATCCCAAGCGCCAGCAGCAGATAGTTGACAACCAGGGTAGCCCATGCGCAGCCCACAACGCCCATCGGTTCAACCCCGCCGCCGCCCGCCACCCACCAGATTGACAATGGGATTTTGACCAGCAGCGCACTGACTTGCAGCCAAGTGACCAACAGCGGTTTGCCCAGTGACTGGTTGAAAGTGCTGTAGAGACGGAACAATATGGAGGGTGCAAATGCAAAAGCCAGCACGTTCAGGTAGTTTTGCACGTCTGCCAGCATGGCGTCTGGCACCCCCCCTGTGTCAGACTAGTTGTCGCCTCAATAGAACCAAGAACCTGGGGCGGCGATGAAAGATGGAAATGGCACGATACGGACAGACATTCAAAGACAGAGCGGTAGCGCGGTTGTTGCCGCCACAGAGCGCAGCCTTG
>JANMIH010000589.1:0-1822 GCA_031375685.1 Polaromonas sp.
TTTGCGCCCAACCTGAGCTTCTTTTTCAGCAACGGAATGGACCCCGAGTACACCGTGATGGGTCGCGTGGCCCGCCGAATCTGGGCTGTGGCCATGAAGGAAAAGTACGGTGCCAACGAGCGCAGCCAAAAGCTCAAGTACCACATTCAAACCAGTGGCCGCAGCCTGCACGCGCAAGAAATCCAGTTCAACGACATCCGCACCACGCTGCAAGCGTTGATTGCGATTTACGACAACTGCAACAGCCTGCACACCAACGCGTTTGACGAGGCCATCACCACGCCAACGGAAGAGTCGGTACGCCGCGCGATGGCGATCCAGCTCATCATCAACCGTGAATGGGGCCTGGCCAAGAACGAAAACCCAACCCAGGGCGCTTTCATCATTGAAGAGCTGACCGAGCTGCTTGAAGAGGCGGTGCTGCAGGAGTTTGAACGCATTGCCGAGCGCGGCGGCGTGCTGGGCGCGATGGAAACGGGTTACCAGCGTGGGCGGATTCAAGACGAGTCCATGCACTACGAGATGCTCAAGCACACCGGCGAGCTGCCCATCATCGGCGTCAACACCTTTCGCAACCCGCACGGCGACGCGGTGCAGGACAAGCTGGAGCTGGCGCGTTCAACGGAAGCGGAAAAGCAGAGCCAGCTCAAGCGGCTGGATGAATTTCACGCCAAGCACGCCGCCGAGTCCCCCGCGATGCTCAAACGCCTGCAAAAGGCCGTGATCGACAACGCCAATGTGTTTGAAGTGCTGATGGACGCGGTGCGGGTTTGCTCACTCGGGCAGATCACCAATGCGCTGTTTGAGGTGGGTGGGCAGTACCGGCGGAACATGTAAAACTCTAAAAATCTTGCAATTTTAACGATGACAGTTAAAATTGCAGTATGTTAAGCCGCAATACGATCGATCAACTCACCGCAGCCTTAAAGCGCTCACCCGCAGTTGCACTGCTTGGGCCCCGCCAGGTTGGCAAGACAACACTGGCAAAACAGCTCGCGCAAGCGTCAAAGCGCGAATGTGTCTACCTGGATTTGCAGGACGAGCGGGATCGCGTGCGACTGGCAGACCCGAATGTGTTTTTTAAAACACACCAGGACGCATTGATCGTGCTGGACGAAGTGCAATACGCACCCGATATTTTTCGTCACCTTCGCCCGGAGATTGACCGTGACCGCAGCAAGGGACGGTTTTTGTTGCTGGGCTCGGCGTCTTTTTCGTTGCTCAAGCAAAGCGCGGAGTCGCTGGCGGGCCGGCTGGCCACCGTCGACCTGGGCGGGCTGCTGGTGCAAGAAGTGGGCAGCGACTTTGCAACCCAGCAGCGGCTTTGGCTGCGTGGCGGCTTTCCTGAAAGCTTCACGGCTGGCAGTGACGAGGACTCTTTTGAATGGCGGCTGGACTTTATGCGCCTGCTGCTGGAGCGCGACTTGCCGCAGTTTGGCGTGCAAGTAGCCGCGCCTACATTGCAGCGCTTTTGGCGCATGGTGGCCAACAGCCACGGCCAGCTGACCAACATGAGCCAGCTCGCGACCAGCATGGGCATCAGTGTGCCCACAGTCAACCGCTACCTGGACTTGCTGGAGGCCGCGCGCATGCTTCGCCGCCTGCAGCCGATGCATGTCAATTTGAACAAGCGGCTGGTTAAAACACCCAAAACCTATGTGCGAGACACCGGCTTGCTACACGCACTGCTGGGCATTCAAACCACGGCAGACCTGCAATCGCATCCGGTCATGGGCTACTCCTGGGAGGGCTTGGTGCTGGAGCATATCTGCCAGCTTGCGCCGCGCGGTGCAGAGGTGATGTTTTACCGAACATCGGCAGG
>JANMIH010000004.1:0-4911 GCA_031375685.1 Polaromonas sp.
CTCGTGGTCATGAAACCTTCGTTAAAAACACCTACAAGTGACATACACAGTACCTTAGTGGCGAATAACAAGCATTGATTGTCATTCCCAATCCAGAGCGCCTTTTTTCCACTCGTAGATAAACCCCCCGACCAGAATCCCCAAAAACACAATGACTGACCAGAAACAAACTGCACCAATCTCCTTTAAGGCCACAGCCCAAGGAAACAGGAAAGCGATTTCCAGGTCAAAGAGAATAAACAGGATGGCCACCAGGTAATAGCGCACATCAAACTTCATGCGGGCATCTTCAAAAGCCTCGAAGCCACATTCGTAAGGAGAATTTTTTTCAGCATCAGGGCGCACGGGGCCCAGAAGACGACCCAAGACCTGAGGGACGACACCGACACCGACACCCACCAGAATAAACAGAAGAACGGGGAGGTACTGGTCAAGGTTCATGGTGCGAATAACTGGTGCGGTTGACGAATGAAAGCCAGTTTGCTGATGATTTGCTTGATACGCCTGAGGCCCAGAAGACCTCCAGCATTGATCTGGTGCGGACGGCGAGACTCGAACTCGCATACCTTTCGGCACTACCCCCTCAAGATAGCGTGTCTACCAATTTCACCACGTCCGCGGTTTTTCTAGTCTGAATGGCATGAGGAAAACCAAGGTTTTTAAGCTCTCCAGACTCCGTAAGAGTTTACCCTGAAATTTTGCTTTTCCCCGGTAGAAAGTACCCCAATGCAGGCTTATTTCGTCGGTATTTGACCCGCACCAGATGCTGGCCGCACAGGTGCTGCGGGTGCAGCTGGGATATTGCTGATTGGCACACTTGTACCCGGTATTTGATCGGCACCCTTTGCTGCTGACGCGCCGGTTGCGGGCGCAACAACAGCCGCACCTTCCAGCACACTGCTGCCGGTTGCACGAGGCTGAATATTGCCAAAATAGGCCAGCGCCAGCGTACAGGCAAAAAACACCGTCGCCAGAACGCCGGTGGTGCGCGACAAAAAGTTGGCACTTCCGCTGGCGCCAAACAGGCTGCCTGAGCCGCCGCCACCGCCAAAAGCGGCGCCCATGTCGGCGCCTTTACCCTGTTGCACCAGCACAAGGCCGACCATGACTATTGCAGATAGCATCTGCACGGCGAGGATGACGGTTAACAATACGTTCATGACTTATTTACTCCTGATTTAGTAGCTGATTACGCCCGAATTTAATGGGCTGCGGCAATAATTGATAAAAACTCTGCAGCCTTGAGTGACGCGCCACCGACCAAGCCACCGTCAATGTCGGGTTGCGACAAAAGACTGGCTGCATTGGCGGCATTCATGCTGCCGCCGTACAAAATTCTGACGCGAGCAGACTGGTCAGTGGCCGCCTTTAACTGGGTTCTCAAAACAGCATGCACCGCTTGCGCTTGTTGCGGTGACGCTGTTTTGCCGGTTCCAATAGCCCAAACGGGTTCATAAGCCACCACAATCTCACTGATGCAGTGGCCATTGGCGTGAATCACGGCTGCCAACTGTCGCTTGACAACTTCTTCCGTGCGCCCTGTTTCACGCTCAGCCAGGGTTTCACCCACGCAAACAATCGGGGTAACACCGGCAGCCAATGCAGCTTTGGCTTTGTCAGCCACCAGCGCATCGGATTCATTGTGATACTGACGTCGCTCTGAGTGACCGACGATGGCGTAGCGCACGCCAAACTCTTTTAGCATGGCAGCACTGGTCTCGCCTGTGAAAGCGCCTGAGGCTTGAGCCGATACATCCTGGGAACCCAAATCGATAGCTGCGGCTTTGAGCGACTGAACTTGCGCCAAGTAAGGGGCTGGCACGCATACCGCGATGTCGCAAACAGGCTTGGTAGCCAAACCTTCGGCCAAAGCTGCAAGCAAAGCTTGATTGGCAACCAGGCTGCCATTCATCTTCCAATTACCTGCTATCAGTTTTTTCATGAAGCATCCCACGTCAAAACAATCTTGCCAATGTGCTGGTTAGATTCCATCAGCGTATGCGCTTTGGCGGCATCGCCAGCAGCAAACGTGCTGTGAATCACCGGCTTGATCGCGCCACTACCCAGCAGTGGCCAAACTTTTTCTTTCAAGGCTTTGGCAATCGCTGTTTTAAATTCAAGCGAGCGCGGGCGCAGCGTTGAGCCCGTAATGGTCAGCCGCTTGCGCAAAACCAAACCGGCGTTGAACTCTGCCTTGATGCCACCCTGCACAGCGATGATGACCAAGCGGCCGTCTTCTGCCATGCATTCAATCTCACGCGCCACATAGCTGCCCGCGACCATGTCCAGAATAACGTTGACACCCTTGCCACTTGTCAATTTCTTGACTTCATCGGAGAAATCGGAGGTCTTGTAATTGATCGCATGGTCAGCACCCAAAGCCATGCAAGCAGCGCATTTTTCGTCGCTGCCAGCGGTGACGATGACCGTCGCGCCCATCGCTTTGGCGATTTGAATCGCCGTCACACCAATGCCGCTGGAGCCGCCTTGAATCAACAGCGTTTCGCCTTTGGCCAAATAAGCCCGCTCGAACACATTGCTCCACACCGTAAAAAAGGTTTCGGGCAATGATGCGGCTTCAATATCGGTCAAACCGCCAGGCACTGGCAAGCACTGGCCGACAGGCGCCACGCACAGCTCGGCATAACCACCGCCAGCTACCAGCGCGCAAACGCGGTCGCCGACTTTGAAACCCGCTGCAGCCATGGCCGCAGCGTCACCAGACTCAACAACCCCAGCAACCTCAAGCCCCGGAATATCTGATGCACCAGGTGGTACGGGATAGTTGCCAGTTCGCTGCAGCACATCAGGCCGATTGATGCCCGAGGCCGTGACGCGAATCAGCAACTCACCCGCACCCGCGACAGGCGCAGGGCGTTCAGCCAGTCGCAGCACATCAGGGGCTCCAAAAGCGCTAATTTCGACAGTTTTCATGCGTTTTTAGGTGTGTTTTATGCCACTAGCCCAATAAAATCGGGCGCAAGCAGCTATAAAAACAGTAGCAATCTTGATTAACCGCGATCCTGCTCTTGCGCAGGGCGATCCAGCAACGCCTTCATCGACAGCTTGACGCGACCCTTTTCGTCGGTTTCCATGACCTTGACTTTGACGATCTGGCCTTCTTTCAGGTAGTCCTGCACGCGCTCGACACGCTCATGTGCGATCTGGCTGATGTGCAGCAAACCGTCTTTGCCTGGCAGCAAGTTGATCAATGCGCCGAAGTCCAAAATCTTGGTGACCGGGCCTTCGTAAACTTTGCCAATTTCGACTTCAGCGGTGATCTCGGCAATCCGGCGCTTGGCCTCATCTGCCTTGGCGCTGTCGTTCGACGCGATGGTGATGGTGCCGTCTTCTTCGATGTTGATTTGTGTGCCGGTTTCTTCGGTCAGCGCGCGAATCACGGCACCGCCCTTGCCGATCACGTCACGGATTTTCTCAGGGTTGATCTTCATCACGTAAAGACGCGGTGCAAAGTCAGACACTTCGGTTTTGGCAGCGCCCATGGCTTCTTGCATCTTGCCCAAAATGTGCATGCGCGCTTCTTTGGCCTGAGCCAACGCGACCTGCATGATTTCTTTGGTGATGCCCTGGATTTTGATGTCCATTTGCAGTGCGGTGATACCGAACGTGGTACCCGCAACCTTGAAGTCCATGTCGCCCAGATGATCTTCGTCACCCAGGATGTCGGTCAACACCGCAAAGCGGTTGTCGTCCTTGATCAGCCCCATGGCAATACCTGCGACGTGCGCTTTCATCGGTACGCCAGCGTCCATCAGGCTCAAGCAGCCGCCACAGACCGACGCCATGGACGATGAGCCATTGGACTCGGTGATTTCAGACACCACGCGCATCGTGTACGGGAATTCTTCTTTGCTTGGCAGCACGGCAATCAGCGCGCGCTTGGCCAGACGGCCGTGGCCAATCTCGCGGCGTTTTGGTGAGCCCACACGGCCCGTCTCACCCGTGGCAAACGGAGGCATGTTGTAGTGCAGCATGAAGCGGTCTTCGTAGTCGCCACTCAAAGCGTCAATGCGCTGTGCGTCACGCTCGGTGCCCAATGTGGTGACCACCAGCGCCTGGGTTTCGCCGCGTGTGAACAAGGCTGAACCGTGGGTGCGTGGCAACACACTGTTGCGAATTTCAATCGCACGAACGGTGCGGGTGTCGCGACCGTCGATACGTGGCTCGCCTGCCAGAATCTGGCTGCGAACAATTTTCGCTTCGATGTCAAACAGCATGCTTTCAACAGCAACATGGTCAAACGCAACGCCATCGGCTTTCAAAGCGGCCATGACTTCGTTGGTCACATCACGGCAAGCGTGGGTGCGGGCTTGCTTGGCACGGATTTGGTAGGCAGCTTGCAGCTTGGCTTGGGCCAATTCGCCGACTTTGGCGATCAGCGGCTCGTCTTTGGCCGGTGCTTTCCAGTCCCAGACGGGTTTGCCAGCGTCACGCACCAGGTCATGAATCGCGTTAATGGCGATATTGCCTTGCTCGTGGCCATAAACGATGGCGGCCAGCATCAGCTCTTCTGACAACTGGCTGGCTTCAGACTCCACCATCAGCACAGCGGCTTCGGTACCGGCTACCACCAGGTCCATTTTGGAATCTTTGAGCTGGGTTTTTCCCGGATTTAGCACGTACTGGCCGTCGATGTAGGCCACGCGCGCCGCGCCGATGGGACCGTTAAACGGAATGCCAGAAATGGCCAGCGCTGCGCTGGATGCGATCAGCGCGGGGATGTCGCCTTCGACTTCAGGGTTCAGTGACAACACATGAATCACAACCTGCACTTCGTTGAAGAAACCTTCGGGGAACAGCGGACGAATCGGGCGGTCAATCAGGCGTGACGTCAGGGTTTCAAATTCGCTAGGCCGGCCTTCGCGCTTGAAAAAGCTGCCAGGGATACGT
>JANMIH010000007.1:0-4891 GCA_031375685.1 Polaromonas sp.
TTTGCGAATGTTCGCGCCTGTGGCCTGCTCGTCTTGCAGGTAAGTAATGTTGCTGCTGGGCACTTGCATGGCAGCAGCCATTTGCGTGGCTGACGCACGGTCAATGCGCGCACCTGGCAGCGGCGGTGTGCCCGGGTCCAGGTAGCGGCTAACGCCAATGATGAGCGCATGACGGTTAACGCGTGCCGGCAGACTGCGAACGCCCAGCGTCAGCACTGAATTGCCACCCGCCTGTCGGCCACTGGCCAGACCTGCAGCGGCGGAAGCACCCGATGCCAGATTAACGCTGCTGGCCCGCACCCAGCCCTGCACCGACTCGTGCGCGACCTGCACCCAACCGCCCTCGACAGCCATCACATCCAGTGCGGCGCCTGCTGGCAGGGCCTTGAGTACGGTTGCTGTTGCCAGCTTGTCGGCGCGCAGCTCGGTAGCGCGCAAAGCGGTGGTGCTTTGAGCCTGCGCACTGCAAGCCATCATGGCTGCGCACAGTGCAAGGGTTGCGATGTGGATTTGTTTTTTCATAAGTGCTCCAGAGTATCTATAAGCGTGATGTTTGGGTTGCTGCATGGTTTGATGTGTCTGTTTTTTGCGCAATGGGTGTGCGGTTTGTCACGCTTGCAGGTCAGCCCATGCTGCCAGGCTGGCCTGCGCCAGCTGCGTGCGGTCAGCCGCTGCCGGCAGTGCGATCAGCTCACCTGTACGCGCCAAAAATGCGCCCAAACTTGCTTGAACCGCCGCTTTGGCGGCCAGCAATTCCGTGTGCGGGCCGACCAGGGAGACCTGGTGCGCATGTTCAGGCCAGCGCATTTTGCCGGGCCAGGCCACGCCCAGGTCGGGCAAGACCAGCCGCACGGACGGTGCGTGCTGCTCAAGCGTGTCCAGCAGCCTGTCGAGCGATGCGCCCATCCACGGCGATTTGCCTTTGAGTGACCACATCGCCAGGCTTTGATCAACCGGCACCTGCGGCGCGGCTCGCCAATATTGTTGCCTGCAACCGTCCCAGTAACGCAGCAGTGCCAAAAACAGCAGCGCCAGACCAGCCGCCAAATGCAAGTCCAAAAATACCGGCGCGCCGTTCAAGCTGAGGTAGCCCAAACCCATCAGCGCCGTTGGCAAAACAAACAGTGCAGGTGCCAGCGCGCCAATGCTTTTGCGTTGCGCAAAAATCGCGATGCCCACACACAGCGCAATGGCTAAAGCAGCTTGCAGCCAGCGCGGCAGCTCATGGATCACGCGCTGGTTGATGGCGTTGTCGATCGCCGTTGCCAGTGATTCCACACCGGGCTGCAAGGGCGACAACGGCGTAGGGTGAATGTCGTGCAGGCTCGGGGCAGTAGAGCCTATCAGTACCACCTTGCCTGCAAAGCTGGGCACAGTTGCCAGCGGTTTGCCACCTTCAGCCTGCGCAAACACATCGGCAAAAGCAATGCGCGGGTAGGCGTTGGGGGCTTTGCGCCAGGCAATCAATGCGTCTGAACTGCTGGGGATGCTTTTATAAGCCGGGTTCAAACGGCTGGCCACCGATGCCGCCATGGACTGAAGGTGACTGCCATCCGCCAGCGTTTCATGCAGGCGATAGCGCCGCAACATGCCGTCACTGTCGGGGTACCCGTTGTTGTAACCCAGCGGCGCAGCGGCCACGGCGGGCAGCACAGGCGCAATCAAGGCCACGGTCAGGGTTGAGGGGATTGCGATTTTGGGGCCGACCCACAAGCCGGGCAGTTCTTTGCGCGTGATCTGGCTGACCGCGTCGTTGGCAGGCGGTAAGCGCACGATAGAAAAGTGGCTGTGCGTGCTGCGCGCCACGGCTGCATTGAAAGCCGCATCGCCGCCTGGGCTCATGCGGTCAGCTTCCGAGAAAATAATGTCCCACACAATCGCTGCGGGTTGCTGCTTTTCAACATGGTCCAGCACCGTGGCAAGTGTGTCGCGCGGCCACGGCCAGCGGCCAAATTCTTGGCCCATGCGCGCCAGCGATGCCTCGTCAATGTCAACAATCACAATTCGCGGGTCAGGCGCTGCGGTGATGATGCGGGCACGCACCATGGCGTCATAACTGGAACGGGCCATGCCCCCCGTGTACTGCACTACCAGCACATCAACCAGCACCCAAACTGAAAACAGCGCCACCAAAAACCATGTCACCCGCCGCGCAGGCAGCGCGCCCAGGCGCAGCGTCAGTCGATCAAGCCAGCCTGACACAGGTGCTTAGTTCAGGTTGACAATCCGCACGCGGCGGTTTTCTGCGGCTTGCGGGTCAGCTGCGTTGGCCAGCTCGGTTGCGCCCTTGCCGACAGCCTGAAGACGGGTGTCAACCACGCCATTGCTGGCCAAATAGGCGCGCACGGCATCAGCGCGCTGCTGGCTGAGTTTGAGGTTGTAGTCGGCCCGGCCTTTGGCGTCGGTATGGCCTTCTACCGCAAATTTGGCGTCTTGCAGTTCTTTGGACTGCAGCGCTTGCGCCAGGTTGCTCAGCGCCTGCTGGCTTTCAGGCTTGACCTTGGCGGAGTTGAAGTCAAACTGAATCAGCAGCGACAGCGACGGCTTGGAAGCAACCGCCCCCTCAGGCGCGGCAGACTCAATCGTCAGGTTACGCATGCTGCGGGTGCGGGGTGGCTGGGTTTTGAGCTGCTCGACCATCTCTAGCGCGCTGGGCGTGGTTTGGGCTTGCAGCGGGGCTTGCAGAAACCCGGTAACGGCCAAGGCGACCAGCGCCGGGCAAAAAATGGAGCGCGAATGGTTTGACATGAGACTTTTTATATTGTGTGGCAGTGTTTCAGCTACGGTTTGCTTGTAAGGCGACCATCTCATGGCGATCGCTGCGGAAAATCCGGCCACCGTTTCTGCCTATGATTTCAAACTTGACAGCTGGGCCGTAACGCGGATCAACCCACCACTTGCCCACAGTAGTAGAACCATTGGAGGCATAAGTGGTGGTTTGCACGACAAAGGTTTGAAATGTGCCCGCAGGCACTGTCACGGTTTCACGACCAATGATCTTGGCGTCTTGCTGAAGGTTATAGACTTGACCGTCTGTCCATGTGTTGCTAGAACGACTGTTCCATTTTTTGCCCACTTGCAGCTCTACCGGCAGCCCTCCGAAAGGCGGGTCGTAAGTACCTCCCCGGTTTTTAATGACGCTACCGAGCACTGTCTGAATTGAGTTTCCGTTGTTGATTTTGACAATATCGCCTTCAATGGATGTCACGCGTGCCGTGTATTTTTCTCCCGGCACATTGGTCAGCGCATCGCTCATCTGAAACTCATATCTGTCCCCCACCTTGAACCGCGGGCCGCGATACCCCAGGCTGGCATCTTGCCCCTTGCCCAAACTTGCCACCACGTTGGACACCGCCAACTGGTCAAGCCGGTACTGCGCAGATTCAGCAAACTCGCCTGAGCTGGGAAAGCGCAATAAAAATCCGTAAAAATCATCGGCCTTGGTGCTGCCCTTGATGGGGTCCCAAGCGGTTTTGGCTTCCATATAGGCCAGGTCTTTGGCTACTTTGGGGTCTGCTGGTTTGGTCAATGCTGCCACTTGGACGGCCTGCTGGGCTCTGGCCATATCGGCCAGGCGTTGCTGTTCTCTGGCTTGGGCTTCTGCAGCCAGGCGGGCTTTTTCTTTGGTCAGCTCAAAAGCCAGCAACAGCTCGCGTTCTTTGGCCTGAGCTTCTTGCGCCAGGCGCTGCTGCTCGCGCACCTTGGCCTCGGCGGCCAGCTTTTGCTGTTCCTGGGCTTTGGCCGCTGCGCTTAGGCGCTCGGCTTCTTTGGCTCTGACTTCAGCAGCCAGTCGCTGCTGCTCCAGCACACGGGCCTCGGCCTGCTGGCGCTCGCGCTCTTTGGCCAGTGCGGCTTGCTGGATGAGCTCCAGAGCCGCTGCTTCTTGCGCCAGGCGGCGTTGCTCGATGGCACGCACCTCGGCCGCCATGCGCTCCAGCTCTTCCGGTTTGATGGTGTATTTGACGCCGTCGTTGAAGAAGAAGTCATCTTCCAGTGAGGTGGACTCCCAGGGGATTTGCCGGCCGTTGCTTTGCTTGCGTACGTTCAGTCGTACACGCTTGAACACGTCTTCAATCTTGGCGGTGGGGCGTTTGAGCTCTTGCAGCAGGAACTGGGTGTACAGGCCGTTGCCGCTTTTAACGTCGCCGTCTTCAGCCACATTGCCGGGCGCGGTGGCGTAGGCCAGGAAGGTGCTGGGCGGCGCGTCGAGTTGGGCCAGCCCTTTGGCGGAGCTGGTGTTGCCACCGAACGGGTTGTCGCGGCAAGCATCCAGTACAACGATGTTCATGCGGTTGCCTGCAGCTTTGAAGATGTCAACGACGCTGCTCAGGTCTATCGTCTGGGCGGGTACGTCGGCTGCGCTTTTCAAGTTGGCATCAACGGGCACCATGTAGTTGCGCCAGTCCAACTGCAGGCCGTGGCCTGCGTAGTACAGCATGCCGACGCCTTGTTTGCCTTTGAGCGAATTGCTCACCTGGGCAATGGCCGCCGCCATTTGCGCTTTGTTGCCGTCGCGCAGTTCAACAACAGTAAAGCCCAGTCTTTTCAGCACATCGGCCATGGCTTTGGCATCGTTGGCGGGGTTGACCAGCGCCATGTTGCCCGCATAGGCCGAGTTGCCGATGATCAACGCGACGCGCACGTCCAGCGGGGCTTGGGCAGTGGCGGGAATGGCCAGCAGCGCCATGCTAGACATGGCCACAGTAACTGCATGGCCGACAAATTGGTAAAGGCGTTTTTTAGAGCGTTTCATTTTTGAGTGGGTACTTGGCTCTTGAAAATACCAGAGATCACCAGAACAAGCGCGGCGCGGACGTATTGGCAGCATAGAATTTTTACTCCCCCTTGTGAGCCAGTCCATAGCGACGCAACACGCCATAGGTGAACAGTA
>JANMIH010000035.1:0-2218 GCA_031375685.1 Polaromonas sp.
ACCGCGTTGCGGCTGGCGAAGGGGCCGTTGGCGTCGCGATAATCGACAATGTTTTTCGCCAGCGTGGCATTAAGGCCCGACACGCGCGCGAGCAGCGGCGCTGATGCAGTATTCAAATCCACGCCGACGGCGTTGACGCAATCCTCCACCGTGCCATCAAGCGCGCGCGCGAGTGCGCGCTGATTCACGTCGTGCTGGTACTGGCCGACGCCGATGGATTTGGGGTCAATTTTGACCAGCTCGGCCAGTGGGTCTTGCAGGCGGCGCGCAATGCTGGCTGCACCGCGCAGGCTCACGTCCACGTCTGGCATCTCTTGGCTGGCAAACTCGCTGGCTGAATAGACCGATGCGCCCGCCTCGCTGACCACGACTTTTTCAACTATGAAGTCAGGAGCTGCTTGCACACGTATTGATTGGTCTGTAGCCGTATTTGATGCATTATTTTGGCTCTTTTGGAGCATTTTGATCAAATCAGCAGCCAATTTGTCAGTTTCACGACTTGCCGTGCCGTTGCCAATGGCAATCAGGTTCACGCCGTATTTGGTCGCTAATTTGGCCAGCGTGTGAAGCGAGCCGTCCCAGTCCTTGCGCGGCTCATGCGGGAAAACGGTAGCGGTCTCGACCAGCTTGCCCGTGCCGTCCACCACCGCCACCTTCACCCCGGTGCGTATGCCAGGGTCCAGCCCCATCACCACACGCGGCCCAGCGGGTGCGGCCAGCAACAGGTCACGCAAGTTGTCGGCAAACACCTTGATGGCAACTTTTTCAGCGTCTTCACGCAGCCGTGTGAAAAGGTCACGCTCCAGACTCAAACTGAGCTTGACGCGCCAGGCCCAGGCCACGCATTTGCGGATCAAATCGTCAGCCGGGCGCGATTTGTGGGACCAACCCAGGTGCAGCGCGATCTTCCCCTCCGCTAGTGATACCACCGGCCCTTTGACAGGCGCATCGCCCAAAGGCGGCTCAGGCAGCAGCAGCTTGGCATCCAGAATCTCCAGCCCACGCCCCCTGAAAACCGCCAGCGCCCGGTGTGACGGGACGCGGCCTATCGGCTCGTCGTACGCAAAATAGTCCCGAAACTTGGCGTTATCGGGTGCGTTTTCGTCTTTGCCTGTCACGAGCTTTGAGGTGAACAAGCCTTCAGACCACAACCAGCCACGCAGCATCTGGACCAGCGCCGCGTCTTCGGCCCAGCGTTCGCTCAAAATATCGCGGACCCCGTCCAGCACGGCCTGCACGGTGGTGAAGTCGTCGCCCTGCTCGTTTTTATCCATCTTCACATGCGCCGCCGCCTCATCGATTGGTACCAGTAGCGGGTTGGCAAACAACGCATCTGCCAATGGCTCAATGCCCGCTTCACGCGCTATTTGTCCTTTGGTGCGGCGTTTTTGCTTGTACGGCAGGTACAAATCTTCCAGGTCTTGCTTGGTGGCGGCAAATTCAATCGCGGCGCGCAGCTCGGGCGTCAGCTTGCCCTGTTCGTCAATGCTTTTTAAAACCGCTTCACGCCGCTCTTGCAGCTCACGCAAGTAGCCCAGCCGGTATTCCAGTTCCCGCAGTTGAATGTCGTCCAGCCCGCCTGTGGCTTCTTTGCGGTAACGGGCAATAAAAGGGACGGTTGCGCCGCCGTCCAGCAGCTCAACAGCGGTTTTGACCTGATGGTCTTGTACTTTGATTTCGAGGGCAATTTGGTGAATGATTTTTTGCATTTTTATGTAACTTTTCGCACCCAAAGATGCGGCAACTGACGTTGCGGCTGGGCATTGTCCCACAGCAAAAAACCGCTTTCGGCTGAACAATTGGGCTATCAAAAACCTGAACTTTTGAAAGCTGCCATGCGCACCAAGATCCTCCTTTTAATCATCAGCATCGTATTGATCGCTGGTTTCGCCATGTTGAATGTGGACGAGTTCACGCGAATCAGCACGCTGAACCTGGGCTTGACCACCATGCAGTTGCCGCTTGGACTGGTGATGCTGCTCATCGTGGTGGCCATGTCATTGATATTTCTGGCCGTTACCGTCTACATGCACAGCACCCAGCTGATGGAAACCCGCAAATACGCCCGAGAATTGACGGCCCAGCGCGAACTTGCCGAGCAGGCCGAAGTCTCACGGTACACAAAGCTGCGCGGCTATCTGGAATCCCAGGCCGCGTTGGCCATTAACCGTGACTGCGACACCATAGCCGCCATCGACAGCCGCATGCTAAAAACCGA